>JAESTY010000249.1 GCA_016763355.1 Immundisolibacteraceae bacterium | reverse complement strand
CTTCAGCGCAGCTTCAATCGCTGCGACTAATTCAGCGTCATCGGGAGCGGTTTTAGGGCCAAAACGTTGAATGACGGCACCGTCTTTACCGACCAGAAACTTCTCAAAATTCCAGGTGATATCGCCGGGGAAACTCGCTGAATCACCAACTAGCTGATCATAGAGTCCGTGGCGACCATCGCCGTTGACCTCAATTTTTGCCGTCATCGGGAAGTTCACCGAATACTTGGTTTCACAAAACTCAACTATCTCGGCTTCGCTGCCGGGCTCCTGGCCACCGAACTGATTACAGGGCAGGCCGACCACACTGAAACCCTGATCACCGTACTGGTCATGCAGCTGCTGCAGGCCAGAGTATTGCGGGGTTAAACCACATTTGCTGGCAACGTTGACCAGCAGCACTACCTGGCCTTTAAAGGTAGATAACGGCATTGATTGACCATCAATACCAGTCATTTCAATCGAGTGAAAGTCAGTCATAACTAATCCTTTGGTCTATTTAAGTTTCAGGAAGTGTTAGCAAGTTAATAATGCCGGTTAAATCCAGGTCCGTAGCCCTTTTATTGCGCGCCGAAACTGCTGAAAAAATCTTCATCCGACTGGCCTGACTCGTCATCTTCTGACCATTCGTCCAAATCATCTGAGGTCGAAGAATTAATCTCATCGACACCCCATTCCTCACCAGCATTACCGATCGAAAAATCATCAACGGAGTCATCAGCATAGCCCCCAAAACCACCTACATCCGGGTCTACATTTTTTTGTAAATGGGTCAACAGCGGCTTGCTGGTTTTACCATCAACCAATAACCGGTTGTCTTGCTGATAAGAACGAATGGCATCACCAGAACGGTTGCCGAACCGCCCATCTGCAGGACCCGGGTCATAACCTAACCGCGTCAGCTCGGCCTGAATCGATTTCACTAGCGGGCTCCTGACAGACTGACTACCCGAATAACCAACTGGCGGGTTCCCAGAGTGATTTACTGCCTTGCTGGCAAAACTGCCACTAACCTTTCCGCCGGTCGGAAAATCGCCATTTAAGTCGGTAGACCCAGCCAGGTTGGCAATCCGCTGCATCGGCGGCAGTAAAGCAGCCAGTCGTTTTGCCGGTGTGGGATGAGTTTTAAACAGCAGCGAGAATGCAGCATCATTGCCCTGAGAGGCCTCAAGGGTTTGCAATACGGATGGCAAACCGTAGGGGTCATACCCGCCCCGAGCTGCGATCACCACACCCAGTTTATCCGCCTGATATTCGGCGCCCTTATCAAGCCCACGGGAATAGATGGTTTTCACCGCACCCGTTAATTTCTCCGACAGCAGCTTATTTTTATCATCCAGTTTCTGCTTGAGCAAATTAGCGCCAAGATCCACAAACGCGCCCTGACGGATGGCTTTCACATGATGAGCCAACACCACATGAGCTATTTCATGGCCGAGTACACCGGCCAGTTCGGTTTCATTGTGTAACCGTTCGAGCAACCCTCGGGTGATAAAGATGTTACCGCCGGGGGTCGCAAATGCATTGACGGTCGGCGTATCAAGTACGCCAAAATGCCAGGG
Organism: Immundisolibacteraceae bacterium; assembly: GCA_016763355.1. Taxonomy (GTDB): domain Bacteria; phylum Pseudomonadota; class Gammaproteobacteria; order Immundisolibacterales; family Immundisolibacteraceae; genus QNFC01. Next base: position 3,850 of record JAESTY010000249.1, on the reverse strand, counting down.
CTGCGCTGCCCGATCGGTCTGCAGGGTCAACCAACGGCCAACTCGATTGACATAGGCCTGCATCGCCGGGTCGTTCAATAGCGGAGCGGAACCAAGCAGTACTGCCGAGAAATGCCGGCCTATCTCCTGCTCTTTTTCCAGGGTGATGTTATTGGCCTCGACCAGCTTACCAACCAGCTTGCCCAGCCCCATTCCCCCCTGTTCGGTAGAGCCAAATAATTTATTCATATCTACCGCATGAGCGCTGCTAGCCATCAGCAGAAACCCGAGCGCCAATAAGTGACAAAAATACTTACCTCTCATAGTAGCGGCTCCACACGACGGGCAACCAGCTGCTGGTCACGCCCGTAGGCTGCGGCAGTGGCCTGGTCAATCGGGTAGCTATCTAGCTCAGCAAGCGCGCTGTAATCAGGTTTTGCGTTGCTCAGGTCTTCTTCAGAAATTCCGCGAATACCCACCGTAATCGATTCCGTCGATGACGAAGGAGAGCTTTTACCACCCCCCCCGCCCATCCAGCGAAAAAATCCGGACGCCCGGGTGCGCCAACCGGTGCTCTGCAATTTAACCGACAACATACTCACCCAACCACTTTGATGACTGGATGTTCGAACCTTCATCCAGTCGGTCGAACGCATCTGAATGGTGAGTAACTCACCCTGTTTGAGTGGGCCTACTACCTCAGCGCTGTTATCCGGCTGACTACGAATCACACTATTCAACGTAGCTCGACCCTGCTCCACCGCGATGGCTGATGACCCAATTAGTAACAATAAAAAGCCTATCCCTACTCCCGCAACCCTCGAGCTCATCATTCATTCCCACCTATTTTTATCCGTAGTTACCACTCAACTGGCGACTATCAGGTTCTTAACTGTTTGTTACTTTTAATACCCAGCTAACCAGTGTCAGGTCGTAGCAGAGAAAAACTTTACTGCTCTTTAAACCGGTCCACCTGCGCCTCAGCCGCATTGCGCAAAAAAATTGAATCCGCACCGATGAGCATAAAACTGGCACCCAGAGCTCGATACTGTTTGGCAATGTCAGGGTCACCACAAAACACGCCGGCTGCTTTACCGGTTACCTGAATACGTTTAAGCGCATCTTCTACCGCCTGTTGCACTGCCGGGTGCCCCGGATTACCCAGGTGACCCATAGCGGCCGCCAGATCAGCAGGCCCCAGGAACAGCGCATCGACCCCATCTACTGCCGCGATCTGTTCAATCGCATCGAGACCAGCCAGGCTTTCTATTTGTAATACCAGGCAGAGTTCTTGCTCGGCGTTGGCCATGTAGTTATCAACCCCATACCAGCGAGCTGCGCGAGCCATACCAGCGCCGACCCCACGAATACCGCCGCCGGCTGCCCCGCCATTAGGATAACGAATCGCATCCACCAGCTGTTTGGCCTCATCACCAGATTCAACCATCGGTATCAGCAGTGACTGCACACCGATATCCAGCAGCCGCTTTATCATACTCACACTATGGTCAGCTGGCCGCACTACCGGACTGGTGTCGTACCCGGCCATCGCCTGTAATTGCGCCAACACAGAACGCAGATCGTTCGGACCATGCTCGGCATCAATCAGTAACCAGTCAAACGAACTGCTGGCCATCACTTCACAGGTATAGCCATCGGCCAACGCCAGGAAAGCACCGAGCTGGGTTTGACCCTGCTGCATTGCCTGTTTGAAATGGTTTTTGGGGTGTTGCAGACTCACGCTAGTTCCTTAACTTAAACGAATCGAAAACCCATACTGCCGAGTTTTCCGTAATCCAGGTGGAAGGTGTCGCCAGCACGCACCGGCACCGGCCGAGTGAAAGAGCCACACAGAATTATCTGGCCGGGTTCCAGCGCAATACCGTGTTTGGCAAACCGCCGAGCCAGCCAGACAATGCCATTGGCTGGATGGTTAAGCACGCCACCGGCCAGGCCGGCCTCTTCAACTACCCCATTACGCGACAACATGGCGCCAATCCAGCGCAGGTCCACCGAGTCTGGCGGCACTGGCCGACCGCCGGTAATGATGCCTGCACAGGCGGCATTATCAGCAATGGTGTCGGTCACCTGCCGACCTTTGCCGGTTTCGGGATCAACTCTGTGAGTTCGGGCATCAATCAACTCAACCGCAGGGCTCACGTATTCAGTGGCCCGTAATACGTCCGTGAGCGTCACCTGGTCACCTTCGAGTCGTTCACCTAAATAGAACGCCAGCTCAACTTCAACCATCGGCACGATAAACCGATCAAACGGAATATCGGTGCCATCGGCAAACACCATGTCGTCAAACATGGTGCCGTAGTCTGGCTCGGTGAGGTTAAACATCTGCTGCATGGCCCGGGACGTGAGGCCAATTTTGCGACCCACAATACGCCGACCCTCGGCGATTTTTAGCGCGGTCCATTCCTGCTGAATGGCGTAGCCGTCGTCGATGGTCATGCCCGGATAGGCCGGCCCAAGCTGGCCGATCGGCTCACCGTTTTTTTCGGCCTGATTTAACGCTTTTGCCGCGGCCGTTATGGTTTTTTCGTCTAGCACTCAGGGAACCTCCGATTAACACTGGGCGCTCCCGAGGGAACTAGCCTCGGGATGCGCAATCATGCTTTGTTGAGAATGCTATCCCCAGTGTTTGCGTAACCCTGGCAACATGGCGTCCCAACGCTGGGTCTGGGCCCAGTGACCACAACGATCGAGCACATGCAGTTCGGCGTTTTTCAGATGTTCGAGGAAATACAGACTGGTTTCCAGCGGCACGATACGATCCTGACGGCCATGAAAAATGGCAAAATTGTGTGGCATGCGGCCCAGTGCCGCCGTAGGAATAATCAGATCATCCATACCCTCTTTCATGGTGCGGATCATCACCTGCTGCACTCTTTCTACCGCCGGATCAGTGGCCAGTCCAAAACGGGTCTGCACGATGGTTTCCAGTTCTGGCACTAGCGTGGGATCGTAAACAAAGCTGTGCATCATTTCACGATAGCGATTGATACGCGGATCGTTATAGAAATTGAGCAACCGACGCATGTCGGTGGTGGTGGTCATAGGCGCGCCAATAGCCCCCATGATGGCAACCTGGTCAAAACGCTCAGGCTCTTCCATGGTCAAATGAAACGCCAGCGCGCCACCCATTGAGTTACCCAGCATGTGAGTTTTTTCGATTCCGAGTTCATCAAGAATAGCGATGATCTGGGTCACTCGTTTGCCGATCCAGCCGCTGATATGGCCTGGCAACTCATCAGGCACTTCAGACTGACCAAAACCAATTAAATCAGGCGCAATCACATAATAATCTTCAGCCAGATCCGGCATGCAGCGGGTCCAGTTTGATGCCGCGTTGGCACCCGGACCAGCCCCGTGCAGCAGAATCGCCGCAGGTTTAGATGGATCGCCACAAAGCAGGGTGTGGCTGGCCAGTGGGCCGCCTTCAAGTCGTTTTTCAATGATTTCGTGGGCCATGATGGCTCCCCCTTAATTGGTTTAGAAACAGGTAGTAACACAAAGAACCTGGTCGGTGGATGATCAACCGGCTCACCAGATAAAATATCGAATATTAACCAGCGATTGTCAGATTACCGAGGGGCCCGATTCTACGCTGAATCGAACCGCAGATGTATGCCAGACCTGCGCCCTTTTTCTCCACTTTTTCGACTAAATAGATAGCCTGGCAGCGGGTCTTTCACTGACCCGGGGCAGCCACACAAACCCAGCATCGTAGTATGGTGCTGATCCTGATCAAAACCCCAGACGGGCAAGAAACCCTTGACCCAAAACCGCTCATCCGAAATTCCAGAAACCGCCTCAGCGCAACAGGATCAGGATATTTCCGACAAACTGGTAACCAATCATG
>JAESTY010000248.1 GCA_016763355.1 Immundisolibacteraceae bacterium | reverse complement strand
GTCGGTGACGTGTTCTTCGACTTTTTCCACACCAGCCTGGTCGATCAATGGACCCGCTAAAGTGCCCTCAGCCATGCCCGGACCAACTTTCAGTTTAGCAACTGCCTGGGTGAGCTTTTCGGCGAATTCGTCGTAGACCGCGTCCTGAATTAATAGACGGTTGGCGCAGACACAGGTCTGGCCGGTATTGCGGAATTTACTGGCCATGGCGCCCTCCACTGCCGCATCGATGTCGGCGTCGTCAAAAACGATGAAGGGGGCGTTGCCGCCGAGTTCCATGCTGACTTTCTTCACTGTGTCGGTGCACTGCTTCATCAGCAGTTTGCCGATTTCAGTAGAGCCGGTGAAGGAGAGTTTGCGTACAATGGGGTTGGACGTTAATTCACCGCCAATCGCGCCTGAGCTACCAGTAACAATGTTAAGCACACCGGCAGGTATGCCGGCACGTTCGCCAAGTTCGGCAAGCGCTAATGCGGAATAGGGTGTGGCAGTAGCTGGTTTGATAACCACTGGGCAGCCCGCAGCAGGTGCCGGTGCGCATTTGCGAGTAATCATCGCGTTGGGGAAGTTCCACGGTGTAATAGCGGCGACCACACCAACTGGCTGTTTAAGAACCACGATGCGGCGGTTCTCGGCTGGTGCTGGAATGGTGTCGCCGTAAACCCGTTTAGCCTCTTCGGCAAACCATTCGACAAAACTGGCGCCGTAGGCAATCTCGCCCTTGGCTTCGGCTAGCGGTTTACCCTGCTCCAGGGTCATTAATTTACCCAGGTCATCCTGATTTTCCATCATTAGATCGAACCAGCGTCGCAGGATAGCTGAACGCTCTTTAGCGGTTTTTTTACGCCAGGCCGGCCAGGCAGCATTAGCGGCTTCGATGGCGCGACGGGTTTCTGTATCTACCAGCTTGGGAATGGTGCCTAGCAGTGATTGGTCTGCTGGGTTGGTGACATTAATGGTTTCACCGGAGTCGGCGTCGATCCATTCGCCATTGACATAACACTGCTGGCGAAAAAGAGACATATCCTTAAGTTCGGGAGTTGGCATTGAGCTATCTCGCTGGGTAGTGGGCCGGACCTGCGTGATGAAGGCGGCCAATTTAACGGTTTGATTTGTCTCGATTATAACGTGCTCTAGTCCGGCCACGGGTCATCAGCTGGAGTTTTTAACGAGCGTTTAGGCGTGCTTATGTTTGTCGCCCAAGCATAGGTACAATCGGCAACTGGTAAAGCCATGATGTTTTCCATACCGAGATAAATCGTAACTGGTCAGATTCTGACACGGGGATTGAGATGGATAGAGCGAAGATTCACGAAGAGATTGTTATTGAAGAATGCCTGGACGAGGTTTGGCGGGTGATGGCCAATTTTGGTGATATGTCTCCCTGGTTTCCATCCGCCGAACAGTGTTCGGTGACCGGTAGTGGAGTTGGAGCAGTGCGGCGGTTACAGATGCCTGATGGTGGTGTGTTGTTTGAGGAGCAGACTGAAAGGGTTGAGCAAGATCAGTACACCTATAAAATTATCGACGGCGATGTTCCGTTCAGTGATTACAGCTCCCGCTTTGCAGTCGTAGCTGAAGGCGATAATACTCGTGTGATCTGGACCGCAAATTTCATTCCAGCAGAAGGCGCTGAGCAATCCGCCGTAGAGTTTGTCTCTACTGTTTATCGAGCCGGGCTGGAGGGTGGCAGGGTGCTGTTAGAAGAGAGCGCTAAAACTCAGCTTTTGTAATTTGTGTTAGCTAGCTGTCTGTTTTTTTCTGGGTTGTAGATAACCAGGCGACGTAGCAGGCTAATAAAAATACCATGGTTACCGCATAAACCGACGGTACGATGGCGACGGCAGGAATGCCCAGCATGCTGGGAGTAACGGCGATAGTGACGCCGAGCATGGCGTTTTGGGCGCCGACTTCGATTGCCAGGGTTCTCACCCGTTGTGCTGACAAGTTAAAGCTTTTAGCCAGGCAGTAGCCCATGACGATGGTAAATAAATTAAATCCGATGGTGATGGCACCGGCGGTGACCACATTGCTAAACCATTGACCTTTTTCCGCGCCGAGTATGCCGATGATAATTAGTGGCAAAAAAGCCATGCTGCCGCGTCGAACCCAGGTTTCGGCTTTTTTTGCTAATTCGGGTTGATAGCGCAGTACGGTCATACCGGCAGCTACCGGTATGACGGTGATAATCATGATTTGTAATGCGGTTTTGCCGACTGGCAGCGAAATGCTGCTGGTGCCATCCATAAAATAAGCTAATGCCAGATTGAGACCGACTGGAATGGTAAATACAGTCACCATGCTGGAGACTGCGGTCATCGCCACCGATAGGGCTACATCGCCGCGCGCCAGGTGGGTAAATAGATTAGAGAGCGCGCCACCAGGACAAAGCGCCAACAGGCACAGACCAACCGCAAATTCCGGTCGCATTGGAATTAAGCTGACCACCGCGAAGGCGGCCAGCGGTAGCAGGATTAGCTGCCCGGTTAATCCTACCGCGGCTGCTTTGGGAAATTGGCCGATTCGATAAAAATCAACAGGCCTGAGCCCCAGACCCATACCGAACATGAGCAACCCTAAAAACCACGGAACGATGACACCCACAGACTCGGTAACCTATCAGTTAATGGTGAACTAGCGGGGTGCCCCGCTATGGGCTAAGTTCAGATCAAAGCTGGGCTTGCAGCGCTGAACGAACTCGAGCAACCTCGGTCTGCAGCGCTTCCGGCAGACGGTCGCCGTAGCCTTGCAGGTAGGTTTCGACATCATTAATTTCATTGAGCCAGGCCGATGGATCGACAGCTGTTAGCCTGGTCATAATCGCCGGGTCGAGATCGAGGTTATTGGTATTGATGGCGCCTTCACCCGGTAGATAGCCGATTGGAGTCTCAACCGCACTGGCGTTGCCCTGGCAGCGTTCGATAATCCAGTCGAGCACGCGCATGTTATCGCCAAAGCCGGGCCACATGAATTGACCTTCTTCATCTTGGCGGAACCAGTTGACGTGAAAAATCTTCGGTGGGTTGGGCACTTTCTCGCCCATTGCCAGCCAATGTCCCCAGTAGTCACCAAAGTTGTAACCACAAAACGGTTTCATTGCCATTGGATCACGGCGCACTACACCGACCGCGCCGCTTTGAGCCGCGGTGGTTTCAGATGCTACCGAGGCCCCGACTAGCACGCCGTGCTGCCAGTCTTTGCTTTCAAAAACCAGTGGCACCAGGTTGGGTCGGCGGCCGCCAAAAACGATCGCAGAAATCGGTACGCCACCGGGCGCGTCGGCTTCTGCAGAATAGCTGGCGCACTGTTTCGCAGAGACAGTAAAACGTGAGTTTGGCTGTGCGGCTTTGCCGTTGGCGGGGTCATATGGGCGACCCTGCCAATCGGTGACTGGGGTCTCGTCAGATAGACCTTCCCACCAGGGGCGGTTGTCTGCAGTCAGAGCGACGTTAGTGAAAATGCAGTTGCCGGTGAGCATGTTGGTGGCATTTGGGTTGGTGTCGAGGCCAGTCCCAGGTGCGACACCGAAGTAGCCGGCTTCTGGATTGATCGCCCATAGTCGGCCATCTTCACCTGGGTGCAGCCAGGCAATATCATCGCCGACGGTCCAGACTTTATAGCCTTTGTATTCGGCTGGCGGAATTAACATCGCCATGTTGGTTTTACCGCAGGCCGAAGGAAAAGCAGCCGCGACATAATGAATCTCGCCCTGTGGGTTTTCGATGCCGACGATGAGCATGTGCTCTGCCATCCAGCCTTCAGTTTGCGCTTGATAACTGGCAATACGCAGCGCGTGGCATTTTTTGCCTAGCAGGGCATTGCCACCGTAGCCGGAACCGATGCTTTTGATCATCAGCTCTTCAGGGAAGTGCATGATAAAGCGGCGTTCGGGACTTAAGTCACCGGTGGAGTGGAGGCCTTTGACGAACGCGCCACCTTTCTCAATGCGTGTTAGTGCGTCAGCACCCATGCGGGTCATGATGCGCATGCTCGCAGCCACGTATGGGCTGTCGGTGATTTCCACTCCGCAACGTGAAAATGGTGATTCCAGTGGGCCCATGCAGTAGGGAACCACATACAGGGTGCGGCCTCTCATAGCACCGGCAAACAGATTGTCTACTTTGGCGTGGCCGTCGGCAGGTGACATCCACTGGTTGTTTGGGCCGCTGACCTCAGGGTCGGTGGTGCAGACAAATGTCAGGTGCTCGGTACGGGCGACATCGGTTGGGTCTGAACGATGCAGAAAACTGTTCGGGTGAGTATCTGGGTTTAACGGCAGGAAGGTGCCATCGGCCAGCATTTGTGCGGCCAGGTCGTCGTATTCCTGCTGAGATCCGTCACACCAGTGGATCTGATCTGGTTGGCAAAGGGAGGCAACCTCGGCGACCCAGTCGGCGAGTTCGGCGTTGCTAGTCTGGTCAGTCATGCGGTTTTTCCACTCATTGGCGCTCGAC
>JAESTY010000025.1 GCA_016763355.1 Immundisolibacteraceae bacterium | reverse complement strand
TCGTCGATTCTGTTGCCGTAGACCACGGTAATGAGCCCACCTGATTCGATGTCAATTCGGGAAGCGTAACCGCCGGATATTTTTTCGGGATTTGGCAAGCCGGCCATCTGGTTGCTATCAGGCAATTTGCCATGCTCCAGCTGATGGTCGTGGACTGCCTTTAGAACCGGTGCCGCTAAATTGTAGCCTTCAGCAAATTTGCCTCTTAGGGTTGTGTCTTCCCGGGAATCTGCCGCGATAGCGACGATTCCATATAACAGAACGGGTATGGCTATGACGGTACTAGCTAATCGCATTGAACCTTTAAGCCACTCCCGCAAGGCCAGGGTAGCCAAACCAATTCCAAACAGCAGGGACGGCAATGCGAGCTGGTGTATGCCAGTGTTGGTGGTGGCGTTCATAGAAAGTAAAAACGGCGCTACCAGCCAGCGTGAGGATAAGGACTACTCGAACGCCGGTTTTTAAATGGGCTAGAAATTTTCCCGATTGTTCGGATTTCAGCGATTTGTTCGTTTCCGGTTTTGCCAGTTAATCTTGATTTTTTTGAGCCGGTTGTTTTATAACGTTTTAAGTTGTGATGTAACCGCTAATTTGTATATGGCGGTCACTAGTAATCGCCACTTGTAGGCTGGCTAGCCCTGCCTCGTTGAGCTGCAGTTGAATTTCATCCAGGGTGAAGGCCGCCAATAACGAGTGATAAAAGTCCTGTTTAAGGATTTGAGGTTCGTCGGCTGAGTAGGTGTTGACCAGGTTTAGTGCTTGATTAGTGGAGTCGGGGCGACACAGATCGGTGATGTATATAGCTGTTTTTGGAGCAGCTGCCTGTTTTATGGTTTGCCATAAAACCTCGGGGTAGTGCAGGTGATGTAACAGCGAATTGCTGATGACTGCCTGGTAGCTGGGCAAGGGCAGTGAATCGGCAGGTAGTAACTGGTGATAAAGTGAAATTCGACTGTTGAGGTTAGCGGCTGCAATAGCCGGTCTGCCTTCAGCGAGCATGGCCGGAGAACCGTCAATGCCATGGAATTGTGCCTCTGGCCAGGCTTTGGCAAACCGAATCAACAAGTCTGCTGGACCGCAGCCCAGGTCGAGAATAGTCCCGGTGAGGATTAACTCTGGAAAAACATCTCTAAACCGGTCGGCAATTTGTTGATGAGGAACTGCGAAATCGGCCTGGGCATAAGCGCTGGCCTGTTCTGCATTGAGCATTAATTCTGGTTCGGGGATGCGTTGCATAGGAAGACTGCTTTAGAGCGGCTCAACCAGCGTGTGGCGATGATGGCCACCAGTAACCAGCTGCGCAATTGGTTTTATATACACAACTTGATTTTGAGTGGTTCCCGCTGGGGCTTCAAGAGTTCTGCCAGTTACCGGTGCGGGTCATGGTGCCCCAGTTCGGTTTACTGCCCCGCAGCCATTGCAGCATGCCAATTAGACGGCAGAAAGTGTGCACGGGATGGTAAATCAGTGGCTCGAGCAATATCGTACCCATCAATATCATGGTTGACCGGATGTCTGTTTTATTTCCCGGGGTGATGGAATTCAGCATTACCGACGTTGTTGATAACAACATGCTCATGGTAAGGGCAAACAGGCCCAGGGTGAGGAGGCTTGTTGGTTCAATCTGGCTGGTTGAAAACAGGTAAATCAACATGACTATACCGACTAGCTCGACCAGCGGGCTCAAGCACTCAACCAGCAAAAAAAATGGCATCGCTAGCCAGCCAATGGCGGGTGCCCGAAACGAAAAAAAGAAGCTGCGGTAAGCCCACAGGCACTGCATTAACCCCCGTTGCCATCGGGCGCGTTGGTTTTTAAATACCCCCAGGGATTCCGGCACCTCAGTCCAGCAGGTGGTTTCTGGGAGAAAGTGTATTTTGTAAGGGACTTTTTTCTTTAGCATGAGCTGGTGTAGTCGCAGCACCAGGTCCATGTCTTCACCGAGCATGTTTTTATCGAATCCGCCGGCTTCTACGGTGAGATCGGTTCGAAACACGCCATAACCACCGGAAATGATCAGCACCGAATTGAGTTGTCCCCAGCCGATGCGACCACATAGGAAACTGCGTAAATACTCTACGGTCTGGAACAGGGCCCAGGGATTACGAGGTATTTCGTCGCGGATGAGGTTGCCGTTTTCAACCTGGCAACCATTGAGTGGGCGCAGGGTCCCGCCGCAGGCAATTACCGCTTTGTCATCAAGGAAAAACTGCACTGTTCTGAGCAGGGCGTGACGGTCGAGAACCTCATCTGCATCCATAAAACAGACTAATGGCTGCATTGCAATGTTCAGCCCTGCGTTAGCTGCGTCGGCTTTACTGCCGCCATTTTCTTTATCGACTACCCGCAACCTGTGTTCTATCCGTGATCGATAGACTTTTCTGATCGGTGCGGTTTGAAAACGTTGGCAGTAGGCCTGCGGGAATTCATAAAGATCGAACTCCTGAATCAGGCTTTCCAGGGTGTTATCACTGGAGCCGTCGTTGATGACTATGATCTCAAAGCTTCCATATTCCTGCTGCAGCAGGGACCGTACGGAGCTAACGATTCCAGTGCCTTCATTGTAGGCAGGCACGATGATGGCGACGCCTGGTTCCTGTCCGGTCAGCCGTGTTTCGTGCAGCAGGTATTCACGTAGTTCGTTGTTATGCCTTAACCAGAACAGGGCGAGTAGATTCAAGATGGCGTAACCACCAAACACGTAGAGCATGTAGATGAAAAAAAGCTGCATTAATCCTTCGGCGAGAAGACTGTTCATCGTAATGCCGGTGCCTCGGTTTCGGCAATCACATGTAGAGCCATGTCACGGGCATATTGGTCGTGGGTGCGTTTTGGGAATGCGTTGAGATGGGATCGGCCAAGTTCAACAATGGCAAGCAACGCTCGGGCGGCGTGGTAGCGGGTATACCAGTTTTCGTCGCTAAGTAGGGACTCAAGTATCGCAGCATCATGGCGGTTTCCGCAGCGGCCCAGTGCCTGAGCTGCTCGCATTCTTACTAGCCACTGGCGGTGACCCGTAAAGGACTGTAATAGCTCACGTTCGGATGCTCCGCCGACGATGCTGAGGGTGTTTAGCAATGCTGAAATGGCTTCTGGGTCCTGGGTTTCTGGTGCGGTTAGACGGCCGCGGATTGCCGCGAGAGTTTGTCCGTCATTACACCGTTCTAGCAGCAGTGCCAGGCCGGGAATCACTTCATCATCAACGGTTTGCAGCAGATCGGCATAAGTCTGAGTAGCCTCGGCGACCCCAACTTCGATTAAATCTTCGACCAGATGGCGCGCCCAGCGTCCCTGTCGAGTTAATGCCGGTAGCACGGCTGTTGCTGAGGTCACTGGATCGATCGCAACCAATGCTCGAGCAGCATAGCGATCAAGCGGGGCGGGGCCTTGCTGAACAATCTTTGCCAGACGATCCCAGGCTGGCGTCAGTAGCAAACGTTCTGCAGCGCGAATCGACAGCAGAAGTTCCACTGAAGATGGGTTTCGTATCCTTAGCCCTTGGTGAACCAGAATATCCAGCGCGACCTGGTCAAGTCTGAGGCGACGTGCAATAAGGCCAAGGCCGTCCAGGGCCTCGCCAGCGATGTTGTTACAAATGTGCGACCAGATTTTAAGAACTGGCAGCTGATCATTTCTGCTCAAAACTGGTAATTCTGTAATCTCCTCGCCGATAACTGCGCCGAAAAAAATCGGTTCCCAGATTTCGGTCAGCGACTGTTCCCTGTTTAGAGACCTGGTGAGCTGTCTTTTGACGAAAAAAATAACGATCACCATCCACAGCGTAAGGCCGAGGAAAAATAGCGCAGCCCAGACCATGGAAAGGTCCGATAGTGACGCCCCCATTTGCGGGAGCTGATCAGATCCGGAAAACAATGCCAGCATAGAAAGTTGTGCGGTCGAGGTGTTCACCGCGGTTTGATTCAAGGCCCTCATAGCCGGCGGAATAGTCGATAGCAAATTCGGCGTTTAACCAATGTCGACCGCCAATTCCGGCTCCCCAGGTATCAAATTTCAGGGACCTGGTGCCGGTGACTGTCTCGTCAGTTTCTTCACCAAATGCCAGATTCAGGTTGATCCGATTATCACCACCGTAATACCAGCTGCCACTAAGCCGGTGAGCTGGGCTCCAGGGGCCACCGTCAGGCTGAACGGCTGTTTCTGTATAGGCAAGTCTGTAATGGCTGAAATAGCGTTCGACGGTGATACTGACTTTGTCAGAAGGGCCGCTGCTATAGGTTGTCTGTCCGCCGCCGAGGCTGATAACCCATCCATGGTTAAGAATCAGGCTTGCTTCCAGGAACCCTCCTTTTTCAGGGCGGACCCGGTGACTGGGGCTAAATTGTCCGCGACCGGTTACCGAAATGCGATTAGTGACCGGAACGGTAGCAAAGAGCTCGTAGAGGGTGTCGCGTTGACCAAAACGGATAGAGCGGGCGGCTCGAAAACCGGCGCGTTCGGTTCGAGACCAGGCATATTCAATGTTGATAGCAGACTCGTGCCAGGTGTCATTTTGTTCAGTACGCGTAGCGTCAGAGGTAAATCCAATGAGAAGTCGTCCAGCTTGTTTAAAAGCAGCATTTTCTCTCTCGTCGACTTGTGCCCAGAGTGCGTCAGGGGCGATGCTTCTGGCCTGCCTTTTGATGTTTTTAGCCTGTTGTAGATTGCCAGCTCGGTTGTGGGCCTGGGTTAGCACCTGCAAGACATCGAGGTAATTTGGCGCGAGCATTTGTGCCTTTTCCAGAACACCTACGGCTGCGTCAATCTGATTTATTGCGAGCAAGGACTGCCCAAAACCGAGCAGAAAATCTGCATTGTGCGGGTACTGGATAACCAGATCGTTGAACAGTTTTTCGGCGATGACTGGCTGTCCGTTCCATAAAGCCTCACGGGCTTGTTGGTAAGTTTATTCCGGATTCACCCGAGAGTCTTCGCCGTCGGCAAATACCAAGCTGCTAGATAACACGGTTAAAAGGAGCAAAAAAACGGTTATATGCGTGCTTAGCGACATGAGCTGGTCTGGTTGGGATAGCGAGGCAACTGTTTGTAATCGGTTATTCGGGAGAACTATTCTATTTGACTCTGTGGGAGCCGGTATCTGGTATGGCCTTGAGAGTTGTTCAATCCTCAAAAATCAGATCGATCTCGTGGTCTGGGGCTGAGAGTCGTTTGGCAAGCTTAACCAGTTTTTCTGGTTGAATTGGTTTGGTGAGAAACCCATCTGAGCGCAGACGTAAGCTACCGATCATGGTGTCTTCACTGAGAAGGTCTGAAATGCAGATGATAGGGACTGCCTGCCATAGGGAGTCAGCCCGTAAAGCGTTTGTGACGCGCAGGCCATTAGCGTATGGCATCAGGTAGTCAATAATAATTAAAGCCGGTAGTTGCTGACGGTTGACCATCTCCAGAGCGCTGCGGCCCTCCATAATATGTTCAACGCTAAAGCCTGCCTGCTGAAGACAGTAGATCATCAGTCGAGCGAGCGGCTGGTCGTCTTCCACAAGGATGACTTGTGGGTTTTTATCCTGCCCCATGGTAGTTACCCAGTAGTTTGTTCGTTAGTTTTTAAGGCATACGATACCAGCAAGCGTCTAATTTGGCGTGGCTGTTTTGACTTTGCACCTCTTAGGGAGTGAAGACTGCAACTAGTGAGGGGTAGACGTCATAGCTCGGTATTGCAAGGTTGTTTTAGAAGGGTTTGACTACGGCAGCGATAATGATGGCAACAAGGAGCAGGGTGGGTAGCTCGTTAAACAGTCGGTAAAACTTGCTGCTGTGGGTGTTGCGGTCTTCCCGAAACCGCTTCAGGCAAACCCAGCAGTAATAGTGGTAACCAAATAACAGGATTACCAGGGTGAGCTTTAGGTGCAGCCAGCCCATGGATTTATAGGCCATCCAGGCGTAATCAAAAAGCATCACCAGGCCGAGTGCGAGCGCGACTATGGCCGCAGGGGTCATGATGCCGAAAAATAGCCGTCGCTCCATGAGTTTGAAGCGATCGATACTGATCTGGTCAGTTGCGTTGGTATGGTAAACAAACAGCCGCGGCAGGTAGAAGAGTCCGGCGAACCAGGCGATCACGGCGACCAGATGGAAGGCTTTAATCCAGAGCATGGGGTGTTCCTGCTTTTATTTAGTTACCAGTGATTATTCGATGTTCTGAATCTGTTCGCGCATTTGTTCGATGAGGACTTTCAGGTCGACGGTGAGGGCAGTCATTTCGCCGTCAATGGATTTTGATGCGGTGGTGTTGGCTTCCCGGTTAAGTTCCTGCATTAAAAAATCTAACCGACGGCCAATCGGTTCGTCCCGAGCGAGCGTGTCGCGAACTTCTCGCAGGTGAATTTCGAGCCGGTCGAGTTCTTCTTCAACATCGGCCTTTTGCGCCAGTATCACCAGTTCCTGTTCGAGCCGGTCTGGGTCGGTTTTACTGACCAGTTCCTCGACACGAGTGCGGAGTTTGTCGCGGCGGCTACTGATGATTTCGGGCACTCGTACTCGAATTTTGCTGACAATTACATCGATGCTATCGAGTCGTTGGCTGATTAAACCCGATAATTGCTCACCTTCTTTGCCGCGAGTCTGCTTGAGCTGGGTGAGAGATTGCTTGAGTGCGGTGATCGCGGATTTGATCAGGGCTTCGTTGTCTGGGGCGGCGGGTGGGGTAATCGCACCTGGCCAGCCGAGAATGTCCAGGGCGGTTACGCCGCGTTGGTTGTCGGGTAGTTGAGGCTGTATTTGTTCAATGGTTGCTAGCAGGCTGGAAATCAACTCATTATTGACCGCCAGGGTGGCTGATTCGGTTTCTGGTGGTTGATATTTGAGGCCACAATCGACCTTGCCGCGCTTTAAAGACGACTGTAATAGCTTACGAACCTGAGGCTCTATCTGCCGGAGTTGTTCTGGTAACCTCAGGTTGAGTTCCAGGTAGCGATGGTTGACCGAGCGTAGCTCCCATACAAAAGTACCGGCGGTGTCGCTGGTTTCGTCACGGGCAAAAGCGGTCATGCTGTAGGCCATAGCTGGCTCCATTCAAGAGGGTGTTCGCGGGGTAAGCGACTATTGTCGCCACTCTGAGCGAAATCAGCTACTGGATTCTTGAAATAGGTCGCTACTATCTGCTCAATTGTTGGTCGATGGCTCATATAATAGCCGCCCCCTGGTCAGGTAAATCTATCTACAGATCATTTTAGCCAGGGCGACATGGTCGATGCTGGTACTAGGTTGCCCCAATTATTTTAGCGAACGAATTTTAAGGAATGAATATGCGCCCAAGTGGCCGTACCCCCGAACGGATGCGCGACGTAACCATTACTCGCAACT
>JAESTY010000024.1 GCA_016763355.1 Immundisolibacteraceae bacterium | reverse complement strand
TTTTTCGGTTTGAAATAGGTAGAGCCCTGCGGCGTATTGCTGACCGAAAAGTAATAGATGGCTGAGTAAATTAATGCCATCGCGCCGGTAGAGGCGATCGACCAACGCCGGCCGTCGTCGCCGCCAATCCAGGCAGCGATTAACGGCACACTCAGCGCAGCGCCAGCTGAGCCAAAATTACCCCAACCGCCATAGATGCCTTCGGCGACGCCGACGGTTTTGGCTGGGTACCATTCGCTGATCATGCGGATACCAATCACGAAACCGGCACCAACAAAACCAAGCAGAAAACGGGATAGCGCGAGCGCCTCAAAGCTTTGGGCGAAGGCGAAGAAAAAACAGACCAACCCGGAGCTGGCTAGCAGCAGTGAAAAAATCAGCTTGGGGCCGTATTTGTCGACCAGCATGCCGACCACAATCCGCGCCGGTATGGTCAGCGCCACGTTTAGCGTTAGCAGGGTTTTAACTTCCGCATCGGTGAGATTAAAGGTCTCGCGGATTGAGATCATCAAGGGAGCGCTGTTGAACCAGACCAGGAACGTCAGAAAAAACGCGAACCAGGTGAGATGCAATATTTTTGACGGGCCTGAAAATGACAGGAGCTTGATGGATGAATCTGACATACGGGTTCCAGTGATGGGTAAGGTTTCCTCTGGGTCTCGCTTAGCAGGGTTCGTGCCAATCTGGCCGCAGCGAGTTGCAGGGCTAATGTCAGCCATGGCGAATCTATTCGTAGTGGTCTGTAAGGCACCAAAACGGGTCAGTCTGGCCGAGCAGTTTGGAAGCTCGCACCAACAAAGGGAGCGTTACGATGAAAATCAGCGTCATATTATTGACGCCTGGCCTGGTCGAGGCAGCAACACATAGCTACTGTTACTGAGTTGATCAATTAGGCATGAGTTTTGCTACGCCTGTGGCAACAGTGTTTACCGCTCGGTGATAGAAGTGAGCCTTATCATTATTAGTGTGGTGGTAAATACGAGAATTATTTTTCGGAGTTCGAACAGGCATGGCAGAGAAACAGCGACTAGTGG
Organism: Immundisolibacteraceae bacterium; assembly: GCA_016763355.1. Classification (GTDB taxonomy): domain Bacteria; phylum Pseudomonadota; class Gammaproteobacteria; order Immundisolibacterales; family Immundisolibacteraceae; genus QNFC01. The sequence continues at coordinate 4,771 of JAESTY010000024.1, read as the reverse complement.
TTATCGGTAATGGCATGGTTGGCCATAACCTGATCGAGAAGCTTGTTGAGAATGAAGCCGCTCAACAATATGAGATTACTATTTTTTGTGAAGAGTCCCGACTGGCGTATGACCGGGTGCATTTGAGCGAGTTTTTTGCCGGTAAGAGTGCCGAAGATCTGGCGCTCACCAACGGCGATCTTTATCGTCAAAACGGCATCACAGTGCGGGTTGGTTGTGCTGCTACCGAAATTGACAGAGAACAGAAGATTGTCGTCGCCGATAACGGCGATCAAACTCCCTATGACATGCTGGTGTTGGCCACCGGTTCCTTTCCGTTTGTTCCGCCAATGCCGGGACATGATCGGGCTCGTTGCCTGGTTTATCGCACTATTGAAGACTTAGAAGCACTGACCGAGGCTGCAGCAAAATCTAAAGTCGGTGCGGTAGTTGGCGGCGGTTTGCTGGGGCTGGGAGCGGCCAAGGCTGTGAAAGATCTGGGTCTTGAAACCCACGTCATCGAATTTGCACCACGCTTGATGGCGGTACAGATAGACGACGGCGGCAGCGCGATTCTGCGTAGTAAAATTGAAGCCCTGGGCGTGCAGGTCCACACCGGCAAAAACACCACTGAAATTGTCGATGGCGAATCTGCGTTTCATCGCATGAACTTTGCCGATGGTGGCCACCTGGAGACCGACCTGGTGTTGTTCTCTGCGGGTATTCGACCTCAGGATGCACTAGCTCGATCCTCCGGTCTGGAACTGGGTGAACGTGGTGGCATCGTGGTGAACAACCAGTGCCAGACCAGTGATCCGGCGATCTACGCGATTGGCGAGTGCGCGCTCTGGAGCGGCCGAATCTTTGGTTTGGTTGCGCCCGGCTACCAAATGGCGGGTGTGGTTGCCTCGCACCTGGCCGGCGATGTTGCGGCTTTTACCGGTGCGGATATGAGCACCAAACTAAAATTAATGGGTGTAGACGTGGCCAGCATTGGTGATGCCCACGGCAACACCGAAGGTTCACGCAGCTATATCTATAGTGATCAGGTGGACGAGGTTTATAAGAAAATTGTCGTCGATGCCAAAGGCGACAAACTGCTCGGTGCGGTGCTAGTCGGTGATGCCAAAGAATATGGCAGCCTGCTGCAATACATGCTTAACGAAATTCAGTTGCCGGAACACCCGGATGACCTGATTTTGCCGCAACGGGATGGCTCGGCTGCAGTCGGCCTGGGGCCGGACATGTTGCCTGAAACAGCGATGATCTGTTCCTGCCACGATGTCACTAAAGGCGCGATCGTCGCTGCGATTGATGATGGCGCCACCGACCTGCCAGCGCTGAAAACCTGTACCAGGGCCAGTACCGGTTGTGGTGGCTGTGCGCCACTGCTGAAATCGCTGCTGGATGAGGAGCTTGATAAGCGCGGTTTAGAAGTCAATACCGATATCTGTGAACACTTTGCCTACACCCGTCAGGATTTATATAGCCTGGTTCGGGTCGGCCAGATTAAAACCTTTGGTGAGCTGTTGGCCAAGCATGGCTCTGGTAATGGCTGCGAACTGTGTAAACCCGCGGTCGGTTCAATTCTGGCCTCCTGCTGGAATGACTACGTGCTGCAGAAACCCCATTTCGGCTTGCAGGACACCAACGACCGTTATCTGGCTAACATGCAAAAAGATGGCACCTATTCAATTGTGCCAAGAGTACCTGGTGGAGAAATTACGCCGGATAAACTGATTGCGCTGGGCCAGGTCGCTAAGGAATATGACCTCTACACCAAAATTACTGGTGGTCAGCGGGTTGATCTATTTGGAGCCCGAATGGACCAGCTGCCGGCTATCTGGAGCAAGTTGATTGACGCCGGGTTTGAGACCGGCCATGCCTATGGCAAGTCACTGCGCACGGTTAAATCCTGTGTTGGCAGCACCTGGTGTCGATATGGGGTGGACGATAGCGCCGGCCTGGCGGTTGAGCTCGAGCATCGCTACAAAGGCTTGCGTTCGCCGCACAAACTTAAGTTTGGGGTTTCTGGTTGCACCCGCGAATGTGCCGAGGCACAGAGCAAAGATATCGGTATCATTGCCACCGAAAATGGCTGGAACCTGTATGTCTGTGGTAACGGTGGTATGCGGCCGCGCCATGGCGACCTGTTTGCCACCGACCTGGATAAGGCAACCCTGATCCAATATATCGATCGTTTGCTGATGTTTTATGTCAGTAACGCTGATCGTTTGCAGCGTACTTCGGTGTGGATGGAAAACCTCGAAGGTGGCCTGGATTACCTACGCTCTGTCGTCATCGATGATCGGCTCGGCATCAACGCAGAACTGGAACTGCAGATGCAGGCAGTGATTGATAGCTACGCCTGTGAATGGAAAGCGGCGGTTGAAGATCCTGAGTCGGTTAAACGCTTCAGCCATTTTGTGAACAGTGATAAAGGCGACAGCAATGTGGTGTTCGTCAGAGAGCGAGACCAGATTAGGCCTGCGGTCGATGCAGAAAAGGAATCTGCCGAGCCTGCCTGATACTCCAGCAAATTTATTGAAGTGCTGTAACGGGCTCGGTTTAAGCAACCCGATGCAAACCCAAGGATATAAGGGAATTTAATGTTAACCATTCACACATCTGATCAGCGTTGGGTCGATATTTGTGCTGTCGAAGATTTAACTCCGGAAGCTGGATGTGGAGCCTTGCTGGAAGACCAGCAGGTAGCGCTGTTTTATCTGCCGAATCAGCCTGAGCAGTGTTTTGCTATTGGTAACTTTGATCCATTGGGCGGCGCTAATGTTCTCTCTCGGGGCATTGTCGGTAACCTTGGTGACCGGTTAGTGGTGGCATCGCCATTGTACAAACAGCATTTTGATTTGCGCACCGGAGCTTGTCTGGAAGACGAATCGGTTTCAGTACCCTGTTTTTCATCAAGAATTGTCTCAGGACGGGTGGAGTTGGCGACTACCCTGGCCGATAACAGCAGCGGATAGTTTCGTCGGTTTACGGTTCTATTTTTACGACCCTATTTATTTTGATAATTAAAACTCGAGCAACTTAATTAATGAGTCATTTTCTCGATCGGCTGCGCTATTTCTCTCGCAAACGCGAAACCTTTTCTGGCGGACACGGTGTCACCACTGACGATGATCGGCAGTGGGAAGACGGTTACCGTAACCGCTGGCGTTTTGACAAGGTGGTGCGATCTACCCACGGTGTGAACTGTACCGGTGGTTGTAGCTGGAATATTCACGTTAAAAGCGGTTTGGTCGCCTTCGAAACTCAGGCTATCGATTACCCGCGCACCCGGCCTGACTTGCCTAACCATGAACCTCGTGGCTGTCAGCGTGGCGCCAGTTTTTCCTGGTATCTCTACAGCCCGCATCGGGTAAAACACCCGATGATTCGCGGTCGCCTGCTGGATATTTACCGTTCAGAGATCGAACTGGGTAAAGACCCGGTGGAGGCCTGGGGGGCGATTCAAGCCGACGCGGAAAAGCGTAAGTCCTACACCTCGGTACGAGGGCTGGGCGGTTTCGTGCGTATCGACTGGGATGAGATCACCGAGATCATTGCCGCTGCCAATATCTATACCATCAAAACCCATGGCCCAGACCGAATCGCCGGCTTCTCGCCGATTCCGGCTATGTCGATGATCAGCTATGCAGCTGGCAGCCGTTATCTGTCGCTGATCGGTGGCGTACCGCTGTCTTTTTACGACTGGTATTGCGATTTACCGCCCTCGTCACCCCAGGTCTGGGGCGAGCAGACCGACGTGCCCGAATCCGCTGACTGGTACAACTCTGGTTACCTGGTGGTTTGTGGTGCCAACCTGCCGATGACCCGCACCCCGGATGCCCATTTTTATACCGAGGTGCGTTACAAGGGCACCAAGGTGGTCGCGGTAGCACCGGATTACGCCGAGTACGTCAAGTTTGCTGATCTATGGATGCCGGCCAAGCAGGGCACCGATTCGGCGCTGTTTCTGGCCATGGGCCATGTGGCGCTGAAAGAATTCTTTGTTGACCGTCAGGTGCCGTATTTCCAGGAATATGCCCGTCAGTACACCGATTTACCCATGCTGGTTATGCTGCGTAACTATGAAGATGGCTACACCAGTGACCGATTCGTACGTGCCAGTGATTTTGATAACAGCCTGGGTGAGCAGAACAACCCGGAATGGAAAACCATTGTTATTGATCACACCACGGGTAACCCGGTTGCGCCTAACGGCAGTGTCGGTTTTCGCTGGGGTGAAGATGGCAAATGGAACTTGCTAGAGAAAGCCGGTGCGGATCAGGCCGATGTGGCTGCTGAATTGAGCTTTATGGAAGGTGAGTACGAAACCGTCGCGGTTCACTATCCAGATTTTGAGGGTGAAACCCAGAGCACGATGGTGCGTAATGTGCCGGCTCGCAAAATGACCATCGGTGGTGAACTAGTGCTGGTCTCCACCGTGTTTGATTTACAGGTATCCCATTATGGGGTTGATCGTGGCCTTGGTGGTGAGTGTGCCAGCGGTTATGACGATATCAGTGTGGCTTTTACGCCAGCCTGGGCAGAAAATATAACCGGCGTTAAAAAGGCCGATATTGAGCGCACTGGTCGTGAATTTGCAGACAATGCCGAGAAAACTCGCGGTAAGTCGATGGTGATTTTGGGTGCCGGTGTTAATCACTGGTACCACAACGACATGAACTACCGGGCCATCATGAACCTGCTGCACCTATGTGGCTGCGTGGGTCAGAGTGGCGGCGGTTGGGCCCATTATGTGGGCCAGGAAAAACTCCGTCCTCAAGCC
>JAESTY010000247.1 GCA_016763355.1 Immundisolibacteraceae bacterium | reverse complement strand
GCTGTAGAGATAATACTTTACAGCCATCTTCACTGATGTGACTGTAATCACACCAGATAGAATTCATTGGCTTCATGCGTAATCAAGAACCCCTTAAAATCCGGAATACGCAAACCCTGCCAGCAGAAAACCGGCAGATTTTGAAATGGCTACAAACCTGGATATCAATTTAGATCTACACTTTTATTCACACATAAAAAAGGCGCAGGCCCTACACAGACCCACGCCTTCAATTACTTGCCTTAGATTATCTGCGATCAGGCAAAACGTTTAATCAGCAGATTAAGCACGTTTTTCATCTTCTCGGTATAGGGTGGCGTTAACAGACCCAGCGGATTAATACCCCACTTCTGTTCGGCCACCGCCTTCTGGTTGGTAAACTCCAGAAAGCCATAGTAACCATTGGTTTTCCCCACTCCGCTGTTATTAACCCCGCCAAACGGCAGATGCGGATTCATACCATGGATCATCACGTTATTGATGCTGGTACCACCAGCTGACGTGACATGCAGAACCTTATCGGCGGTGGCTTTAAGCTTACTAAACACATAAAGCGCCAAAGGCTTGGGCTTGTCATTGATATAACTCAGCGCATCGTCCAGGTCGTCATAAGTCACTAAGGGTAGTACCGGACCAAAAATCTCTTCATTCATGATTTTTGCATCGCGAGGTACATCTTTAAGCACGGTTGGCTCGATGAAATTATCGTCACCATTCTCGGCTCCGCCGACAGCAATGGTTGCGCCATTAGCGGTGGCATCGGCAATTAACGACGAGACCCGGTTGAAATGGCGATTGTTAACCATACGACCATAATCGGTGCTTTTTTCCACAGTACCGGAGTGCTGACGCCAGGTTTTTTCAACGATTCCTTCAAAAGCATCAATCAAGCCCTGCTGCTGGGATTCGTGTACAAGAATGTAGTCCGGTGCCACACAAGTCTGACCACAGTTAAGAAATTTGCCGGCCGAAACTCGCTCGGCAACCTGCTGAACATCCGCGTCACGGTCAACGATGACCGGCGACTTGCCACCCAGCTCCAGGGTTACAGAAGTGAGATTTTTCGCAGCCGCCGCCATCACTACCTTGCCGATTTCGGGGTTACCGGTATAAAAAATGTGGTCAAACGGCTGCTCAAGTAATTTCTGTGAAACCGTCGCATCTCCTTGAAATAAAGAGACTTCGTCTTCTTCATATGTTGCCTGAACGATCTCATCTAGCACCTGAGAGAGACAAGGCGTCATCTCTGAAGGTTTTAACATCGCCGTGCAACCTGCAGCAATCGCGCTAACCAGTGGCACGAAAGTCAAAAACACCGGGTAATTCCAGGGGGCAATAATCAACGACACGCCCTTAGGCTCAGGAAACAACAGCGTATCGATGCCGGTCATGTTCAGCGGTTTCTTAACCCGAGTCGGCTTCATCCATTTTTTCAGGTTTTTCATGGCGAAATTAATCGCACCGACCACCGGTAGTATTTCGCCGACCAAAACCTCTACTTCTGGTTTTTTAAAATCCTTATAAGCAGCATCTATGATCTGCTGCTTGTTGGCTTCGACCGCATCTTTGAGTTTCTGCAGCTTGGCTAATCGCTCGTCATAAGTGCTTTCACGCAACACCAATGCACGCTTCTGCTGCAACGCAAAAACTCGGTCGATGTCACTACTGGCCTGGTCGTTCAGCTGAAAATCGATTACTGCACTCATGATCTCTCCCTCAAGGTGATTACTCGCCAGTTCGGTTTAGACAACCGAACCCGGTAGCGCCATCAACACCCTCCCCCAGGGCTATCGATAACGTTTGTCACAGCCCATCGACTGCGATAGAAAAAGAAAAGCCGGGAACATGCCCGGCCTTAGTCGTTCTCTCTCCCAAACTTTCTATTTATAATTATTCGGTACTACAAATTAGCTCTGCAATTAATGCGCTGACCGCAGACTACAGATATTTAATCGCAAAATCTATAAAACGTTGCATTCCTTTACCATACGGCGGCCGATTAAGGCCCTGCAAAGAAATCCGGCCCTGGTGCAACACGCTTTTTTGATGCGAGAAAGTTTTAAAACCATCATCACCGTTATAGCTACCGATACCGCTGGTGCCGACACCACCAAATGAGAGACCTTCGTGCATGACATGAACCAGCACATCATTTACACACGCGCCTCCCGATAAGGTGTTCTGTAATACCTGTTCGGTACGACCGCGGTTGTAATCGAAGTGATAGAGAGCCAACGGATGCGGATGAATATTAACGTAATCAATCGCTTCCTCGATCTTCTCATAGGTTTTCAACGGCAGCACCGGACCAAAAATCTCTTCCTGCATCACCGTCATCTCATCGGTGACATCCAGTAAAACCGTTAATGGAAAAATTCGGCTATCAGCTGGGATTTCCTTATTGCCCGGGTTGAGTTCAATAACCTTGGCGCCTTTGGCCCGAGCATCTTCAACGTGAGCTTTCAGCCGACTGTAATGACGGTCGTTGACCACCCAGGTCAGATCTTTGTTTTCAGCATAGTTGGGATAAGAAGCCTCCAATGCCTGGGTCAGCGCATCAACCATCTGCTGCTTTTGCTCAGTTTTAACAAACAAATAATCAGGGGCAATACAGGCCTGGCCTGCATTTAACATTTTGCCCTGGACAATACGCTGGGCAGCAAGATCAAGCGGATAATCCTCTGCGATGATGGTCGGTGATTTACCACCAAGTTCCAATGTCACTGGCGTCAGATGCTTGCTCGCGGCACTCATAACCTTTTTGCCTATCTGAGTGGAGCCAGTGAAAATAATATGGTCAAACGGCAAAGCGGTGAAATCAGCGGCCGTATCCGGGCCACCATTGATCACTAACACTTCGTCTTCGTCAAACGCCTGTGCGACGATACTTTTAATTACTTCAGCTGTTTTAGGGCAAAACTCGGAAGTTTTGATCATCACCCGGTTACCTGCAGTGATGGCTCCAATCATCGGCGACAGAGTCAACAGCACTGGTACATTCCAGGCACCGATGACACCAACCACGCCTTTTGGCTGATAAATAACCCGCGCTTTAGCAAACGGAAACTGCAGGCTGCCGTGAGCTTTTTTAGGTTTCATCCAACGACGCAGGTTTTTGCGATTGTGACGAATTTCCCCAAGCAATCCGACCACATCAGCTAACAAGGTCTCATGAAGGGATCGATGGCCAAAATCCGCTTCCACCGACTCTACGATGGCATCTTTATGGCTAACGATGGATGCGCGAAGACGACGCAGGTTATCCAGGCGACGCTGATAACTGGGTGCGCCCTGTTTCAAAAAGGCTGCCTTTTGCACATTGAGTGCTGGAAATAAAGGATTTGAAACATCGGCATCGACGTCAGATAACGCAAGACGGTCAGGACTATTCATAGCATTCCCCTGAATATTTAAAAAAGCTGAAGTTAAGCCTACCAATATGGTGAACACAACCTCATTTAATCAACGGCGTAGCGTATACCAGCTTAACGAACGTTTACAAATAATTTTTGCAGCGACGCAGGCATTAACCGACCTGCTAAAACAGCACCACCGACCGAATACTCTTGCCAGCATGCATCAGGTCAAAGGCATCATTGATCTGTTCCAGTGGCATGGTGTGGGTGACCATCTTATCGATTTCGATATCACCACTCATATATTGATCGACAAACCCGGGTAGTTCGGTGCGGCCCTTAACACCGCCAAACGCACTACCTCGCCAGACCCGACCAGTGACCAGTTGAAATGGGCGAGTGCTAATTTCCTTGCCCGCATCGGCAACCCCAATAATGATCGCTTCACCCCAACCTTTGTGACAGCACTCAAGGGCCGAGCGCATCACCTCGGTATTACCGATACATTCGAAAGAGTAATCAACGCCGCCATCGGTCATGTCGACAATAACCTGCTGGATCGGCAACCCATGGTCGGCTGGGTTGATACAGTCGGTAGCCCCCAATTGGCGAGCAAACTCAAACTTGGCAGGATTAGTATCGATCACCAGAATACGTTCGGCCCTGGCCATTACTGCACCCTGAATAGCGCTCAACCCTACCCCACCGAGGCCAAAGATGGCGACGGTTGAACCTGGTTCTACCTTAGCTGTTTTGATGACCGCACCAATGCCGGTGGTTATGCCGCAGCCGAGCAAACAGACTTTATCCAGCGGCGCCGCCGGATTAATTTTAACCACTGAGATCTCAGGTAATACGGTGTATTCGGCAAAGGTAGAAGTTCCCATAAAATGAAACAGGGGTTTGCCGTTGAGCGAAAAGCGACTGCTAGCATCCGGCATAAGCCCCTGGCCCTGGGTCACCCGAATCGCCTGACAGAGATTGGTTTTTCCGGATAGGCAGAATTTACATTGGCCACATTCCGGCGTGTATAGAGGTATCACATGATCACCCGGTTTCACTGACGTGACCCCTGCGCCAATTTCTACCACCACCCCGCCACCCTCGTGACCTAAAATCGCTGGAAATAGTCCTTCCGGATCAGCACCAGACTACGTGTAAGCATCAGTATGGCAAACGCCGGTTGCCACCAGTTGCACCATCACCTCACCGGCTTGAGGACCTTGTAAATCAACCTCTTCGATGGTTAATGGCTGGCCTGACTGCCAGGCAACTGCTGCACGTGTTTTCATGGTCAAACTAGTCCCAGATATTTATCTTGATTCGAGTGGCCATAAAAAACCCTCTGCCTTAGGATTCTTCGTCGGCAATTAAAAAATTAAGTTCGGCGGTCACCCCATTAGGGTCTTCAACGAATAACTGATGCATGCCGAAGGCTTCGATACGGTTTTCACCGTACTTAACGCCTGCTGCTTTGAGCCGGTCACGCAACTCTGCCAGGCCCTTAACGCGAAAGGCAATATGATCCAGACCATTGCGATAACCGGTCACCTGCTCGCTATCAAGCAAAACCCCGTGAGGGTCGTGGCGATAACCGTCACCGACTTCGATGAGATGAATGACCGCCTGTTCTCCGGCATACAGCCAGTAACCCGGCACCGGCAATTCCGGCCGAGGGCCGACTTCCAGCCCGAGCAGGTCACCGTAAAACACACGGCTCAACTCCAGTTTAGTTGTGCGAATCGCGCAATGTTCAACTGCTTCAACTGACATATCCCACTCTCCCAAAAACCAGCAATAGCCCTATCACTAACCGGGTCAAACTCCGCCAAGAAAATTCTCAGCCACTGCTTCCAGTCTCAACAATCGATTAAGCGCGTTGACATAGGCTCTTGCAGAGGCAATCACGATATCAGTATCGGCGCCCTGACCGGTAACCGAACGGCCGTCACGCTTTAATCGAACCGACACATGGCCTAAAGAGTCAGTGCCTTCGGTGATGTTCTTCACCGAATAAAGCAGCAGTTCAGCACCGCTAGAGGCAATGGTTTCAATGGCCTTAAAGGTAGCATCGACGCCGCCATCTCCCTCAGCCTCGGCGGCTACTTCCTTGCCCTCGACCAGCAAAACCAGATTGGCCCGAGGAGTTTCACCAATTTCACTCTGTACCCGCATTGCCAACAACTGATATTGCTCATCTGGTGCGTTGGCTTCCATTTCCATCACTAATGCGACCAGGTCTTCGTCGAAGATCTCCTGCTTTTTATCCGCGAGTTGTTTAAAGCGTATAAAAGCATCTGCCAGGTCGGCGGTGCCTTTAAATTCGATCCCCAGCTTTGACAGTCGATCCTTAAATGCACTACGACCCGAAAGCTTACCCAGGGTTAACCGGTTGTCATCCCAGCCGACATCCTGAGCTCGCATAATTTCATAGGTCTCGCGAGCCTTAAGCACCCCATCCTGATGAATCCCCGACTCATGGGTAAAGGCATTGATACCCACCACCGCTTTATTCGGCTGTACCTGAAAACCGGTCACCGAGGAGACCAATCGTGAAGCTGGCACGATCAAGGTCGTATCCAGCCCAATTTCTACCGGCATGATGTCTGCGCGGGTCCGGATGGCCATCACCACCTCTTCCAGGGCCGCATTGCCTGCCCGCTCTCCCAAACCATTGATCGCACACTCAACCTGACGGGCGCCGTTCATGACCGCTGCCAAGGAGTTGGCTACCGCCATGCCCAAATCGTTGTGGCAATGGGCAGAAAATACCGCCTTATCCGCATTGGGAATGGTTTCCATTAGCCGTTTAAAAAGCGCGCCGTAATGCTCTGGAAAGGTATAACCGACCGTATCAGGCACGTTGATGGTTGTCGCGCCAGCGTCAATGGCCTGCTCGATAATTCGACAGAGAAAATCAAAGTCACTACGGCCGCCATCCTCAGTGGAAAATTCGACATCATCGGTGAAGTTACGAGCATAGCGCACGGCTCGCACCGCTTGTTCGATGACATCTTCCGAATCCATCCGCAGTTTCTTTTCCATGTGGATGGTGGAGGTCGCGATAAACGTGTGAATACGTCCGCGTCGAGCCGGTTTTAAGGCTTCGGCAGCGCGATCAATGTCCTCCAGGCGGGTGCGACATAATCCACAGACAATACTTTCCTGGACAGTCTCCGCGACAGCCTTGACGGCCTCAAAGTCGCCTTCACTAGCCGCCGGAAACCCGGCTTCAATGACATCCACTCCCATTCGTTCTAGGGAATTACCAATACGAATTTTCTCTTCACGAGACATAGTCGCGCCGGGGCTCTGTTCGCCATCACGCATGGTGGTATCAAAAATAATTAACTTTTCTTTGCTCATGATTTTCAGCCAAAAAGAAGGTTGTTGGTTGCCCTGACATAAAACACGTCCATCAACTTGTTGATGGCGGAGGGCGGTAATTCAGTTTTGGCGGCTTCGATGGCCCCGCCTGGGCGCTGACTGGTTATCTGCCTGACGGCAGCAGTCGATATGGCAGTAGGGATAAAAGTCGTGACCAGGTTCGCACGCAGTCGCTAGCGTTGCCGATGGCAACAGCTGACTGGTTTTTACTTTGACTTTTAAAAGTTTTATTCACGAAGTGAGCTAGACCACTGGTGTAAAACAAAATGGTTAATTCGTAGGAATATAGCACTGGCAAAGAACTGCTCACAAGTTTTGGCTGAAAATCTCAGACTTTAAAAAAATAGCCACTATTAATTTAGAGTGGTTAATTCATCAGGCTTCACCTGGTGAAAAATGCTGCTGTCTTTCAGTTGAGCTCTGCGGTTGAGCCTGGGCAATACCAGCATTGACCCCGGTGCAACAATCTTCATCCGGTTGTTAGCGTTAAGGCTCTAGCGCGTGGGATACAATAACGTCCCTATGCAGCCACCAGATCT
>JAESTY010000246.1 GCA_016763355.1 Immundisolibacteraceae bacterium | reverse complement strand
TTAACCGGCCGGGGGTGCCGATCAGGATGTCGACCCCTGCGGCAATCACGTCGCGCTGCTTCTCATAATCCACACCGCCATAGGCCAACCCCAGGGTGATATCCAGGTCGCCGATCAACTGTTTGGCATCCTTGTGAATCTGGATAACCAGCTCTCGAGTCGGCGCCATGATGAAGGCCCGCGGATGACGTTGCTCACGGCCTTCTTTCGGATCCTGGGTGAGTAATAAATTGAGTGTTGCTAGCAAAAACGCAGCGGTTTTACCGGTGCCAGTTTGCGCCTGCCCTGCAACATCTCGTCCCGCCAACAGCGCGGGTATGGCTTCGGATTGAATCGGTGTGCAGTGGCTGTAACCAATCGCTGCAATGTTCTCTTTTAACCACGGATGCAGGTCCAGTTCGCTAAAAGTAACCTCGCTGAGATGATCTGTGCTCATAAGTTAGTTCTCTAATGTCGCCGCCATCGTGCGGCTCGCTGGTTGCCCTTGAGGCAACACTTGTCTATTTAAAATGTATCGCTGTACCGGTCTGTTGTAGGCTTGTCTGAATACACAAAGTTAACAGGGGGAGCTATGCGCCGTGGTTCGAAGCTATTTATTGTTGGTCTGTCGGTAATAACAATAGCCTTAATCAGTTGGCGATTAACTCATGAGGAAGCAATTGCCGTTGAAGTATATACGGTTAGCCTGGGAGAAGTGCTGTCGACCATTGCTAACACCAGAGCTGGTACTGTCAAGGCTTGCCAACGGGCTCGGTTATCTCCCAATGCCAGTGGTCAGGTCACTGCACTCAATGTCACCGAAGGTTCAATGGTTCAACCTGGCGATGTGCTGATGGAACTTTGGCATCGTGATCTTGATGCCCAACTATCGCTGGCACAGCAACAGGCCCTCAGTACCGAACAGCGTGCCGCCGCCACCTGCGTCCGCGCGGATACGGCAAGCCGCGATGCCCAACGTGGTCAGGATTTAAAGAAGAAGGGCTTTATCTCTGACGAACAACTTGATCAAAGAGTCAGCGGTGCAGATGCCAGCGCAATAGCCTGCCGAGCGGACAATTTGAGTGCGACAGCGGCCAATGCGCAGATTGAGGTGATCTCTGCGGCACTGGATCGGACCCGCCTGCGGGCCCCATTTGCCGGAGTGGTTGCCGAGGTTAATGCCGAAATTGGTGAGTTTATGACCCCCTCCCCAACGGGTATCGCCACCCTGCCGGCAATTGATCTGATTGACACCAGCTGCCTCTATGTCAGTGCACCTATCGATGAAGTAGACGCGCCACGGGTGTCAGTTGATCAGGAAGTTATTATCAGTCTCGACGCCTTTCAGGGTCAGCGAATAAGCGGCCGGGTGCGCCGGGTTGCGCCCTATGTGCTGGACCTGGAAAAGCAGGCCCGTACGGTAGAAGTTGAGGCTAACTTCACCGAGCCGGAACAGGCCAGGAATATGTTGGTCGGCTACAGCGCCGATATCGAAGTCGTGCTAACACGTAAAAACTCAGTGTTGCGTTTACCGACTAGTGCGATTTTTGATGATGACCGGGTCTACCGAATTAACGCCGATCAAACCCTGGAAAAGGTAACCGTGACCACCGGTCTGAGTAGCTGGAGTTTTATCGAAATTACCGGCGGTCTCAAAGCTGGTGATCTGATCGTTAATAACCCGGCCCGTAAAACTCTCGCCACTGGACTACTGGTCAGTGACAAAGCCCTGGTTGGCGATACCGACGATGATTGAGCTCACTAATATTAGTCGCCATTTTAGTATGGGCGATCAAACGGTTAAGGCGCTTGACGGGGTCAGTCTGACCATCAACTCCGGCGAATATATCAGTCTGATGGGTCCCTCAGGATCGGGAAAATCATCGCTGCTAAATCTGATCGGCCTGCTCGACACAGCTAACGCTGGTCGCTACCTGTTTGATGGCCAGGACACCACTAACATGGAGGATCGCAAGCTTGCCGACCTACGCGGCCGCTATATCGGTTTTGTGTTCCAGTCGTTTCATTTGATTCCTCGATTAAGCGCGGCTGACAACGTGATGATGCCAATGACCCTTGCCGGCATCGACATTGACCAAAGACGCCAACGCGTCGCCCAACTGCTGGAACGTTTTGGCCTTACAGACCGAGCTGGTCACAAGCCCAACGAACTCTCAGGCGGTCAGCGTCAACGGGTGGCTATTGCCCGGGCAATGGTGATGCAGCCCAGTCTTATTCTGGCCGACGAACCGACTGGCAATCTTGATCAGAACTCGGGCAAAGAAGTGGTTGAACAGCTTGAGGCGCTCAACCAGGACGGTATCACCCTGGTAGTGGTGACCCATGACAGTAACCTGGGTCAACGGGCCCACCGACAGATCAACCTGGTGGATGGCCGAATTGTTGCGGATTCTGGACTAACAGAACCAACCGAGCCTTCAGCTGAGCTCGTCTCCAGTAGTCCTCCCAACCCTAATGGCGCTGGGGACCATGTACTGGCTTGATACCCTCAACCTGGCGTTTCGGGCTATCACTGCCAACCGGGTTCGCCTGCTGCTTATTCTTGCCGCCACCGCCACCGGGGTAGCCGCCGTTATTGTGTTGACGTCCCTGGGTAATGGCGCTCGTCAGTTCGTGGTTAACCAGTTCAGTTCCATGGGCACCAATTTAATCGTTGCCCTGCCCGGCCGTAACGAAACCACCGGTGGCCGGCCGCCGATGTTCGGTTCCACTCCTCGGGATTTAACTCTGGATGATGCGTTGGCGTTAAAACGGGCCAGCGATGTCGACCAGCTAGCACCGATAGTGATCGGCACTGGGCCAGTTTCCCGAGGCAACATGAGTCGCGACACCCCTATCGTCGGCACCACTGCCGAACTCCAGCCTATTCGCGATCTGCCAGTTGCCCAGGGCAAATTCATTCCCGGTGGTGACCCCCGGCGAACTACTGCAGTTGCACTGCTTGGCCACACTTTAAAGCAGGAAATATTTGGTGACGACACCGCCGTCGGCGAATGGATTCGAATTCAGGACCGCCGTTTTCGCGTGGTGGGTGTGCTTGAGGACCAGGGCAATTCCTTCGACCTGGACTGGAATGAAATTGTTATCGTGCCAATCGCCACCGCCCAGCAGCTGTTCGACACCCAAACCGTGTTTCGTATTCTGATGACCCAACGGGATGGCGGCGATTTACCCCAGCTCAAAAAAGATATCCATCACATCATCGCCCAGCGACACGATGGGGAAGATGACATCACCGTACTCAGTCAGGACTCGCTGATGAGAACCTTCGACAAGGTTTTTAACGCCCTCACCCTGGCACTGGCTGCCATCGCGGCGGTCAGTCTGGTAGTCGCCGGTATTTTGATTATGAATGTCATGCTGGTGTCGGTCTCACAACGCACCGGAGAGGTCGGTCTGCTTAAGGCGCTTGGAGCTACCAAACGACAAATCCTGCTAATTTTTCTCAATGAAGCGCTACTGCTCAGTCTTGGTGGCGCACTGGTCGGGCTCATCCTCGGGCTTGCAGGTAGTAGTTTAATTCGCCAGCTTTACCCCACTATTCCGGCTTATGCACCGCAATGGGCTGTTATAGGCGGCGTGGTTATCGCGCTGAGTAGCGGTTTACTATTTGGCTGGTTACCGGCCCGGCGTGCCGCCGAGCTTGATCCGGTAATCGCACTGATGGGTAGCAAATAGTGGGTACCAAATAAC
>JAESTY010000245.1 GCA_016763355.1 Immundisolibacteraceae bacterium | reverse complement strand
GTACCGTTGAAAATGACGCTAAAACTAACGCCAAATCTTTAAAGTCTGTAAATGAAAAGCTAAAACAAGAATCCATATTTTGCCTCAATGTAAATCAAATTAACCACACGCTAATTTACTACTATTTGTTAGATAAAACAATCTAGGAAAAAGAAATTTTACTTTTTTCTAATTACTTTCTGCGTATAATTGGTCATATGTAAACTTATATATTGGTTTAAATATTTAAACGCTTTAATGTTTAAATTTAATAAGTGTTTAATGTTTTAACATTAAAACCGATTAAATATTAACGATAATAATAAGGTGTTAATATGTCTAAAATTCTTTCATTTGTGCAAACTAAAGGTGGAACTGGCAAAACTAATTTAGCTAGATCTATTTCATTTTCAAAAATAATTCAGAAAAAATTCCCCTCTATTTGTTTAGTTGATATGGACGAACAAGGTTCATTAAAATCATGGTGGTCTGAAAGAGAGCAAAATGGTTATAAAAGTCCTGGAGTTTCTTTTTTACACATGATCTCTTCTGACATAAATTTAATTAAAAATCAGTTGAATAGTTTAGTCGATAATTATGATTTAATAATTCTTGATGTAGCTGGAGAAAGTGTTGGTAGACTTCATACTAAACTTGCTTGTGCAATTGCAGATCTTTCAATAATTCCAATGAGAACTAGTACAGATGATGAATCAGCATTTGAACAAAACTTACTCCCTATTATTAGAGAAATTATTAAAAAAACCCCTTCTCAAAAAAATTCTTACCAAATCTTACCAACATTTGTTCATCCAAGAAGTAATAAGACTAAAATATCCGATTATATTTTATCAATAGTACCCTCATATATAGGCTGTTTTCGTGACTTTATACCTTACAGGTCTATTTTTGAAAACTATAGTCGAGATGGAGCTAACCTTTATGATTACCAATCTATGGTTAAAAATAATTCCAGAGACTTAAAACAAGTTAAAGTAGCAATATCAGATATAGATAAAATAGCAAAACAAATACTTAAATGTTTAGAAACTTAAATATTAAAGCATTTAAGCGCTTAAATATTTAAACACACAGGAGTTAAAATGGCTTTGCCTAAAAAAAAGACAACTAAAAGTAAAATAGATACTGCATTTGAATTTATAAATGAAACATCTAATAACATTCAAAATTCTACAAAAAAGTTAGGACGACCAAAAACTATAATTGAACAAAGAGAAAGAATATCACTTCATATAAAAGAAGATTCTTTATTTCGTATAGAACGAGTTCTTACTTTCGTAAAAAGAGCTAGAAAATTAAAAGGACAAAAAGTTGATCGGTCATTACTGATTGATGAAGCTATACAAGAGTGGTTAGAAAAACATGAAAAAGAACTTCTTGCTTCTTGAGAGTTTAAATATTTAAGCGTTTAAATGTTATTATGTTTAAATAGGTGTTTAAAATGAACAAAAAAATAAAATTAACCCAATTTGTACAAACAAGTTTAATTGGCTTTAACACTATTGTTACAGATCAATACTCTCAAACTATTGAATTATATGATGCAATTCCAAAGTATGTTTGGGGAAATCAAAATAGAATCAATGGTAAATTTTTAGACCCAATTATCAGACCTTTTAAACATAAAGGTAAAGACTATATTGCAAAAATTACTCCTGCTGCTGTAGAAGTTTCTAAGGGTGAATTTAAATATTTTTTCCCATCTCAACGTGAAGAGTTAGTAGAAGATGCACTTAGAAAGCTAGCTTCAGATGGACAAGGAGTTTTTTTACAAGATAAATTAGAAAAAAATTCCTTACCAATGGCATCTGTTCTTTTTACTTTATACGAATTACAAAAAGAATTAAAAAGGATGGGACATAGTTATAATATTAATCAAATCAAAGAGTCTTTAAATATTTGTGCAAATACTGGTGTTATTTTAGAATCTACTCAAGGGAGTGGAGTTATAATATCAAATATTTTTGATACTCTGGGATTAGAAAGTAAAGATGATGTAGGTAATGGAAAAGCAACTAAATGTTTTGTACGATTCAACTTGTTAGTTACCAAGTCCATTAATGATAAAACTTATAGGTTATTAAATTATGATGCTTGCATGTCTTATAAAAAATCTTTAGCTAGATGGTTACATAAACGAATGTCTCATAATTATAGACAAGCTAGCTTAAGAAAACCTTATACAATACATTTATCAACTATTATTAGAGACTCTGGTATTACAGCCTCTAAAAGAATAGCAACTACCTTACAAAGAATTGAATCAGCTTTAGATGAATTGAAAGATTCTAAAATGATCTTAATGTTTGAAGTTGAAAAAATTTTATCTGACAAATTAGTTGATGCAAAAATAGTTATTTATCCAGACTCTAAATTTGTTTCAGATATTATTAAGGGTAATAAACTCAATAAAAAAAGTGAAATCACATAACTTAAACCTGTGGTATACGAATACACTTAAACTCGAAAAATATACCACTTTTAGTTCATTTATTTTGATAAATAAAAAGTTATTAGATTATAGACCTAAAAACCTGTGGTATACGGATACAAAAACCTGTGGTATACGGATACACTCTATGAAATTTAGTCCTTTTTTTGATAATATTTGATAGTTATTCACATTTTTTACCTTAAAAACCTGTGGTATACGGATACACTGCCATTAAAAACCTGTGGTATACGGATACACTTCCACTAAAAACCTGTGGTATACGGATACACTTTCATTAAAAACCTGTGGTATACGGATACACTCTCTTAAAAACCTGTGGTATACGGATACACTTTTTATCATAAAATATCTTCTTAACACTTGTAGCAATCATACTTAGTGAGTTATTCACATTGCTCTATTCTTTTAACCATTCCTTATCCAAAAAAGAAGAAGAAAAAAGACTTTGATTAAGAATAACTTCAAAACTAATTATTGATTTATTGAGTCTATTACAACTAATAATATTCTTTTTAAATGGGTATATATCAATTTTTCAGCGATTACTTAAAGTTTCTATAGCATAGTAAG
>JAESTY010000244.1 GCA_016763355.1 Immundisolibacteraceae bacterium | reverse complement strand
CAAATGAACGCTGTTTTGGCGGTAAAATCCACATCGCTATTAAAACCAGTACCAACGCCAGCATTAATTTGCATTCCATGATTTAGTTCGTAATATAGCCCTGCTACTACTTCTCCGCTTTTTTTCTCTTCAAGGCTCCCCGACACTTCTAATCCCAAGCTAAGATGGTGACGTAATTCACGCTTAACCCCCATAGCAAAACCCCACTCTTGTTTAATGCCTTTTTGTTTTTTGTAATTCAGGTTGGCTCCAAGCAGCCAACCGTTGACTTGATATGTGCCAAGACCTGATATTTTCAAAGTGTCATTGGATTGACTATCTGCAGAAACATCGTACCGTGCGGCTACCCCCATTTCTAATGGCTTTCCTTTTGGAGTTAATCGTATACGGATACCCGGAACAGTGGCTTCATAGTTAAGCGATTCACCTTGTACTTTTTCTGCATCTGCACTGACCTCAAGGGATATCCAATCGCGCACTGTCCAAGACAACAATGGTTCGAAAACAAATTTATCTCTTCCTTCTTCACGCGTATAGTCCTGGCGCGCAATAATGAAAATATTGCCAGAATTTCCTAAGCGTGCGGTTTGCACCAATAAAAATTCTCGCCCATGGTCACCGAAGCAAACGCTAGTCATGAGGCTCGAAAATAATAATATGAAAATTGATAGATTTAAATGTTTACTGATCATACTGGTGTAGTTCTCCATCTGTGTTTGCTTGCCTAACGTTAGTGCTGTGGGGCCGGCCAACACCGAACCCGACAAGTACGCTTAATTTTCATAAACCACCCAACCAAACAAGCACCTCGGAAGGCCAGTCCCAACTAGCGCATTGTTATGTGGCACACGCCACACCCAACATGCCCCGTAACTTACGCGGCGCGAAGAACGGAAAATAAATGCTTTTAGCAACTTCATTCTCAACACTCACTTTACATTCGGGCAGTCTATTGGCGCAACACCGCAGAATATGATGCAAAACTAGATTTACCCTTTACTCGAACAGCGCCACAGCACAACCCACAATGCCACCAAACTATTATTATTTTATTTATCGAACAAAGGCACGAATATTATTTTTGGGAGTTGACTCGGTTTGTGACACCTAACATCTAAGCATTTATGCGCCACGCATTTCAGTGGCGTATAAATGTCTGTTGGACTGAGCCGATTGCCCGGCCAGCTCTTAATATATAGGGGATTGCTTTTTGAGTACGATGCCCCATCAGCATGCATCAGTGATGTTGCAGCTTCTCCCAGCCCTCAGCGCCGTGTTTTCTTGCTTGTTTTTTGTCGCCTTGGATCATAATACGCCGGTTTTTGTTCATTTTTCAAGTAACAGGCGTGGGGCGTCCAAAGCCATACAATAGGCTTTTCTGGCTGAGTTGTTTTATGTTTTGTTTATCGTTTCATTGGCTTCTTTGTCGTCGTTTGGGTGTGATTGAACAGATGATGTAGAGCTGTCCGGTCTGGCATTGAGGGCACTGGCCGGGCGGGTGATTTGTGTTGATCGGTATGCCCGATGTGTGTGTTTTGTTTTTGGGTATGCTGTCTACGTTAACCCCAGCAGCGGGTTGATTTAATGCTTCTCTGATTTGATCAAGCTTTTTTCGCCGACAACAGTTGGCTAAGTAACCGTAATGTCGGATACGCATAAACCCGTCCGGCAGAATGTGCAGTAAAAATCGACGGATGAATTCTACGGCGGGCAAACACATCTGTTTATGCCGGTCATGATCACGGTAGTCTTTATAGCGAAAGGTGACGTGATCGTTTTGTAGTTGGGTGATGCGTGTATTGTCGATGGCCGTTTTATGGGTGTATCTCGCCAGGTAACGCACCACCGTTTCGGGGTTTTGTAAATGGGGTTTGCTGTGAACCACCCAGTTGCATTGCATGAGTTGATTAAGCGTCATATTAAAGTCACGTTTGATTCGGCTCAGTGCGCCCGTTTCGTATTGTTGACGTAGGGTGCTGACCATGGCGCCTCTAAAATGTTTGGAGAGGGCTTTGACCGGAAACAGGTAGTGGCTTTTAGCCGGATGCCAGGATTGTGTTTCTTCATTCCAGGCGCCACTGGGAATTAAACAGTGCAGGTGGATATGTTGGCCCAGTGTCTGCCCCCAGGTGTGGAGTACCGCCACCATGCCTAGCTGTCCACCCAGTCGTTTTGGGTCTTGGCCAAAGGCCTTGAGTGTTTTCCAGACCGCCTGGAACAGTGCCTGATAAATAATCGCCGGATGCAGTTGCGCCCACGGATTCAGCGTGTGTGGCAGGGTAAAGATCACGTGATGATAGTGCACCGGCAATAGCTGTTGGCACTGACGCTCACACCAGTCCTGACTTGCCTGGCGCTGACACTGGGGGCAGTGACGATTGCGACAGGAGTGATAATAGGTCTGTTCATAATCACACTGGGCACAATGCACCACATCACCGCCCATGGCTTCGGTACGGCACAGAGCTATCCGCTGGCAGGCTTTAGCCTGTTGTGGACTCAGCGGTTTCAGGTCGCGGTAGTTTGTCAGGTGATGATTGATTATCGATTGCATGGTGGTGGGATTATTCATCGCGCACCGCCAGATCAGCAATCAGATCGATGCCCTTTCCTTCCTGATAGCTGGGCACCCAATGCACATAGCGCAAGGTTGAATGAATATCTTTGTGTCCCAGCTGTTGCTTGAGAATATGGATTGGCATCCCCGCCGCCAGTTGATGTGTCGCATAGGCGTGACGCAGACTATGGATACCCCCGATCTTGTTAATGCCTGCGGTTTGTTTAGCCTGCGTAAAGGCACGTTGAACACTGCCGATGCTATATGACCGGCTCACATCGGTGCTGTAAAACAACCACTGGCAGGGACGAAACATCCGCCAATAGCGTTGCAAATATTCCAGCAAACCAGCAGAAATAATCACACTACGATCTTTATGCCCCTTGCCTTGAGTCACGCGCAACAGATGGCGTTCACTGTCGATATCCGACACACGCAGGACAGCAACCTCACTGACACGCAGGCCACAGCCATAACAAAGTGCTAACAATGCACGCCGTTTTAGATTGGTCGTTGCCTTGAGAATGCAGGCCACATCATCGCGTGTTAACAGCTCGGGAATCCGTTGTTTTCATTTCGGCACATCAAACCTGAAAACAAGCTGATCATTACCCAGCACCTTCACGTATAAAAAACGAATGGCATTGAGATACAAACGGCAACTGGCCGGAGACAGATGGCGTTCTTTTACCAAATACAGAAAGTACGCCTGGATCTCATCTGTTGAGATGCGCGAAGGACAACGATGATAGTACGTAGACAGTTTTGTCACGGCATCGAGATAGCTGCGCTGAGTGCGTTGTGCAAAACCGCGCACCAACATAGCGTCGATCATTTTTTCTCTGAGAACAGTCATGACTTACCTCCTTGATTAACCCGGAATGGGTAGAGATAAGTATGGTTTAGCGGGGTGGTTATCGAAGGGAAAAGCCCCGCGCAAGCGGGTTAGTTCAACAGTCAGTAGACGGACGATGGCCGTATTATAACGCGGCCATCGTCCGTCTAAGAATCCTTACAATTAATACCACGCCACATCATTCGCCACACGACCACACCCCGTCATTATGACGAGCAGAACCCAAAAGAAT
>JAESTY010000243.1 GCA_016763355.1 Immundisolibacteraceae bacterium | reverse complement strand
GCATCGGCTTCGGTGTCGCTGTAGCTGACTCGGCTCCAGAAACCACTGCCGTCAGTGCTGATGTCGCCGTTTAAGGAGACTAGCTGATCGCGGTGGTCGCGCTGGCGCAAGGGTTCGAGCTGATCATGTATTGCGCTAGCTAATGCACTGTAACCAAACAATTGATCGAGCAGGCCGGTGGATTGCAGAAACCAGTTCTGGCCATCGGCCTGCACCAGGCCATAGGTGAAAATGCCTCCAGTAACAGCGCTAGCCAGGGTAAAGATACCTGCTGAGGTGCCACCGACCGTGACAATCTGAATACCATCGGTGGTCGGGTTACCGGTATCGGTATCTGCGCCGGCACCGCCGGCATTGTTAACCGTAACCAGGGTAGTTCCGCTGCTGTTACCGTTAATGATCAGCTGATCACTGCTGTCGATCACGCCGTCGTTTAGCTGAGCGTCGAGCTCTAGCGCACCATTACCAATATAGTTTCCGGTGATGGTGACACTGTCGTTGTTCTCATTATCGATCATGGCAATGGTGCCGTTATTGGTGAAGTTACCGGTGATGGTGGTGATACTGGGGCTGTTACCGGTGTTATCTAAAGTGCCACCGGCACCTAAAGTTAGATCACCGATGATCTGGAACGCGGAACCTGCGTCTAAAGTGCCGCCATTATCAATGGTCAGGTCGCCGGTGAAGGTGAAGCCTGAGCCACCGGCCAGAACACCGCCATTTTGAATCGTCAATTCACTGAAGGTGAAATCGCCGCCATCGGCCAGGGTCACGTTACCACCGATATTAATCTCTTCCCAGTTCAGCAGCAGGCTAGTGTCGAGCACGCCGACCCCACCCAGGGTAAGGTCATTGGTGCCGGTGCCACCATCAAATGAGGTCACCTGACTGAAATCACCGCCGTCAAAAATCAGGCTGTCGTCGCCATCACCCAACTGGATACTTCCAATCACAGCGGCCCCGGTGTTCACGGTAACCGTCAGGCTGTGATTACTGCCACTGTTATCAAAAACAGCCCCACCGCCAGCAGAACTGATCACCGCGCCACTATTTAAGGTAATGCTACTAGGGCTGCCGCCGCCGGTAGAGAACACCGAAACAGCTCCACTATATGAACCCCTTACCGCAGCACTGATAGTGATCACGGCACCGCCGCTACCGTACTGGCGCAAGAAAATACCCGTGCGCCCGGTGACATCACCCTGAACATCAAGGATCACGTCACCAGTACCCTGATGCAGGGCTGTGATGCCATTCAAAGTATTACCAGTAACGGTACCGGTATTGGTAATTTGTAACACGCCGGTGCCGGTATTTAAGGCATTAATGCCGTGACCGCTTCCGGTCACGCTGGCCACATTAATGGTCAGGTCCGACCCTGCGTTGGAGGCATCAACACCGTTCACACCTCCCGTGACAGCACCGGTTGCAGTAATCTGCACCGCACCGCTACCCAAATTAGAGGCCTCAATACCGTTAGTGCCACCGCTTACAGCCGCTGTGTTGATAATGATATCCGTACCCGTATAAGCGTTAGTAGCAAAAATACCCCGGACACTAGTTCCTGTGACAAGGCCGGTAGTCGTAATCTGCACTGCACCGGTGCCCTGGTTGTCGGCAACGATACCGCTATCACTACCCGTGACCGTGGCCGCATTGATGATCAGGTCGGTGCCAGCGTTACGCGCGTAAATGCCATCGTCGTTGGTGCCGGTCACCGCCCCACTGGTGGTGATGGTGAGCGCGCCGCTGCCGCTGTTGCGGGCGTTCACTCCACATTTAGCCCCGCTCACCGCCGCCGCGTTGATGGTCAGATCAGTGCCAGAGTTATGCGCGTATATGCCGACGTAGTTAGTGCCGGTCACCGCACCGCTGGTGGTGATGGCGAGCGCGCCCTTACCAAAGTTAATGGCAAGAATTCCGGTAGTGGCACCACTCGCTGCGGCAGTGTTGATCGTCAGTTTAGTGCCCGCGTTAAGCGCTAAAACGCCATAGGTGCTGATACCGGTCACCGCGCCACTGGCAGTGATGGAAAGTTCACCCGTACCACCGTTATTGGCAAAAATTCCGGTAGTGCCACCACTCACCGCCGCCGTGTTAATGATCAGGTCGGTGGCAGTACCAATGTTGTTCGTAATAATCCCAAAGTAGTTAATGCCAGTCACCGCACCGCTGGTGATGATGGAGAGCGCACCGTCGTTGCTATAGGCCCTCACCCCAGAAAAGCCCCCAGTTACCGCCGCAGCATTGATAGTTAAACTGGTGCCGGTATAGTTACTCACATCAATGCCATCACCACCAATGCCGCCAGTCACCGTGCCACTGGTGGTGATGGCAATCGCGCCGCTACCGAAGTTTAAAGCATAGACCCCGCGATTACCCCCGGTCACCGTAGCAGCGCTGATGGTCAGGTCGGTGCCAGCGTTATACGCATTAATGCCGTCGTTGTTAGTGCCGATCACCGCGCCACTGGTGGTGATGGAGAGCGCGCCGGCGCCATTGTTACGGGCCCGCACCCCATCATCACCGCTCACCGCCGCCGCATTGATGGTCAGGTCGGTGCCGGTGTTGGAGTTATTGGCATAAATGCCATCATATTTATTGCCAGTTACCGCACCAGTGGTCACTATCGACAAATCACCAGTGCCCTCGTGACTCGCTGAAATCCCATAACCATAGCCGGTAATGAGTGAATTGTTATTATCCGTAATCGTCAGACCGAGGGTGTTACTACCGGTGATGATATTAAGTGCATCACCAAATAAGAGGCCGCTGGTATCAACGCCAAACCCCGCCGTAGTAGTGAAGGTGATGGCATTTGCATCATCGGTATAGATGGATATGCCTGCATCATTACCAGTGGCATCAGCCGCACCACTAAGCGTGAAGGTCGGCGCCGTACCTGTATAGGTACCCGCAAAAGCCTTGCGACCGCCGTATCCGGTGATCAGGGCGGTGGCGATGGCGGTGCTTAGGATCAGGCGCTGGGGCAGTGACTTAGTTTTCATTGAAACCTTCCGATGTGATTTTTTAACGCGACGCGTTTTATGAAGCAGTTCCTACCAGCCAAACATTTTCGATAACCCAGTAAACAGCCTGCACTGAGTAAAGCTGAATCGATATTGTTGGGTTTGAACAGATAAAAGCGTTAACTGAGATGTTTTTTCATTGTTAGTTATGAGGCCGATTATACCTGACCACTGGGTATTAACCTAACGGCTGTTAACCCACTCAGCCCACTATCCCTGGGCAGTTGTTTTCGACCCACAAAAAAGCCAGCAGATCATCAGATCTGCCGGCTTTTTCAGTGATTGCTGTTAGTCGTTAAGACTAATAACGCCAGCGCAGTCCTGCAGTCGCATCAATGCGCTGATAGTCTTTGCTGTTAAGCGCTTCGCTAGCACCTAACTCGGCATAGACCACCAGCTGTTTGTTGGCACTGATGTGCTGACCACCGACACGCAGATCTAACCGGGTGCGGTTAATCTGTGATTTGACCTTAACGCCATTAACACTGACCCCTGGGGCTTCGGTCAGGGCGTGCACCACATCCGTCACTACATAACCGGTAATGGCTGAATTGGCGACCATGAAGTCACGCTCCAGGGTCATGCCGACTCGGGCGGTGACTGAGTCATCGCTTCCCCATTTAGCGGTCACGCCGTTGCTGTCGGTGACATTATCAAAGTCGGTCTGTTGCCACAGCAGCTGGGCCTGGGGGGTGATCCTGAGGTTACTGCTCAGATCAAACTCATAACCGCCTTCTATGCTCACTGACCAGTTGAGGGCATCGGTGTCGGCTTTGCTGCCGCTGGCACCGTCGACTTCGATCTCGTAGTCGGTGACCTGCACCATGGCATCGCCGTACCAGCCACTGCTGGCGTAGTAGGTCAGGCTAGCACCCACGCCCCAGCCCTCGGCTTCGGCGTCGGCCTGTTTGGCACCGGTAATGGCATCGTCGGTGCGCAGATCAAGATCCTGATAGTGACCAAACACACCGGCGATTAAGGTGCCTGCGCTGTTGGATTTCAGGGTCTGGTCGTAACCGATCTGGACTTTGCTGCGCTCGTATTCCAGCTCGGAATCAATCTTGACACTACCGGCGCTGTTGCTGGCATCGGCTTCGGTGTCGCTGTAGCTCACCCGGCTCCAGAAACCACTGCCGCTGTTGCTAATGTCACCGTTTAAGGAGACTAGCTGATCGCGGTGGTCGCGCTGGCGTAAGGGCTCTAGCTGATCGTGAATGGCACTGGCTAACGCGCTATAGCCAAACAGCTGATCGAGCAGGCCGGTGGATTGTAAAAACCAGTTCTGGCCGTCGGCCTGCACCAGTGAGTAGGTAAAAGCTCCCGCGGTGACCGGCGCTGCCAGGGTGAAAACACCGGCTGAGGTGCCATCGACCTGAACGATCTGAATACCGTCGGTGGTTGGGTTACCGGTGTCGGTATCGCCGCCGGCGCCGCCGACGTTATTGACCGTCACCGCCGTGGTGCCGGCACTGTTGCCGTTAATCACCAGCCGGTCGGTAATATCGACCACGCCGTCGTTGAGCACAGTATCGATCAGCAGCGCGCCATTGCCGGTGTAGTTACCGGTGACGGTGACACTGTCGTTGGCCTCGCCATCAAACATGGTAATGGTGCCGTTGTTGGTTAGGTTACCGGCAATAATGGTATTACCCGGGCTGTTACCGGTGCTGTCCAGGGTGCCGCCAAAGGCCAGGGTCAAATCACCGGTAAAGGTAAAGGCCGTGCCGGTATCGAGCACCCCGCCGCTGGCGACGGTCAACTGGCCAAAAGTAAAAGCGTTATTGCTGAAGGCGACGTTGCCGCCAATGTTAATTTCGTCCCAGTTCACCAGCAGGTCGGTGTTCAGCGTGCCGCTGCCGCCCAGAGTCAGGCTGTCGAAGTTACCGCCAGTGCCGCCATCCTGATTAAAATCATCACCATCAAACAGGGTCACCTGGCTGAAATTCCCGCCATTAAAAATCAGCGTGTCGTCACCGCCACCCAGGGTGATAGTGCCAATCACCGCCGCACCGGCATTGACCGTGGTCAGTGAATCACCGACCCTGTTGACGATGGCCATGCCGCTGGCGGCACTCACCGTGGTGCCCGCGTTCAGGGTGATCTGGCTCATCTGGCCGGCCGGGGTGTAGGTAGAGATGCCCGCGCCCGTGCCGCCGGTGACTGCGCCGCTGGTGGTGATCGACAATATGCCACTGCCGGAGTTGCGGGCATAATCCCTCTGATACCTCCAGTGACACTGGCGGCATTGATGGTCAGGTCGGTGCCAGCGTTACGCGCGTAAATGCCATCGTCGTTGGTGCCGGTCACCGCCCCACTGGTGGTGATGGTGAGCGCGCCGCTGCCGATGTTGCGGGCGTTCACTCCATATTTAGCCCCGCTCACCGCCGCCGCGTTGATGGTCAGATCG
>JAESTY010000242.1 GCA_016763355.1 Immundisolibacteraceae bacterium | reverse complement strand
CGGCTCGACGGCCTCGATGCCTGCAAAATTTCGCAGCCGCGCATTGAGGGCTTTGAGTTGTTCGGCACCGTGCCAGCTCAGCTCAGGATCATTGAGCAGGTCACTCAACTGAATGCTCTGATGACGGGACAGGGACAGGGTGCCGTCGTCGTTCAGAGGAGCGGAGTCGTAAAGCTCGATCAGGGTGTCGAATATCGGCAGTAGGCGCTCACTGGGCAGCTTGATCCAGCGGTGGTCAGCGGCCTTCATCAGGACATAGGGCTGATGTTGTAGGTATTCGCGCAACTGTTGCGGCCCTGGTAGTTCACTGAGGAGTTGGACGATCGACGGGAGCAGGTTGATTTTTTCGCCGTCACATTCAATACCCAGGCTGAGTGAAAACCAGTCTGAATTGCTTTCCTGCAGATCTGCATGCCAATGTTGAGCTTCTTCAAAACTCAGGGTAAAACTGTCATCGGTGATTATTTCCCAGCCTTGCTGCGCCAGCTTGGGCAATTCAACGCTGATCAATTCATGCCAGATCACCACAGATTCGAGCAGGGTGTTGGCCTCCGGGAGCCAGATAAGAGCCTCTGGATTAACGTTAATTACCGAATCGTAGTTAGGCTGAAATTGATCGCACTGGCTCTCAAGTATCATGCCAATCTGTTGCAGGTGTTCGATAGCGCTGAACTCCGCATCACGATCGCGCTCTACCCGGTAGATGGTGTTGCCCTCGCTGCAGCTGGTGTGCTTATTTACACCGTAATCGGCTAAAGCGACAGAATTTGATCCTGAACGATAATTAAACATCAGTTGGGCGTAGTGGCGACTTTGGTCCTGCGCATCATCTTGGTGATGGGTTCGGCTATGTAGGTGCAGCTGGAATTGAGGTCTGACCCCGCCAATATGAACCTCTTTAATATCCAGTTTTACGGGTGGTGTTAGCGGAAAATTAGGCATGTCGATTAGTAAGCGTCGACTGACGGTTGCCAGTTTTTCCTCAGGCACCAGCGGTGCGTTGATGAGCTTGACCATTTGCTCAGCTGATAACCCTGCTGATGCTAGCGGCCCCATCGAGCCGCTGCTCGTATCGATATACCAAAGCTGGTTTACCTGGCCGATTGCGGCGATCTCAGGGACCACCTGATAGGCCAGTTGTTTGCCCCGGTCGACATCCTGCCACCGAAAATTGAGTTGACGAACCTGGTCGATTGTCAGCGCCGGACTGTCTTTTTCTAACCAGTGACAGCGACCACTGAAGAGCATTTTTTGCAATGCCAGCTCTCCCAGATCGCCCTTAAGCCGATGCCCCTCATGGCTTCGATGATTGCGCTGATAGTGGTCATAACGGTAGTCGTTATAGTCGGGCTGTTCATCGAGCAGCTGAGCAATTTCTTCATCTTCCTGGCTCAGAAATTGATTCGCGTTGTAGTAGGAAAATTGGTTTAGGGCATACCCCGTGGCCTTGCCGTAGCCGCCTTTCTTGAGTATGCGGGCTTTCTTAGGGATGACATAAATTGCGAACTCGTCATCCGCAGCGGGCTGCAGGATATACAAAAGACAGTAACTGGAATAACTCCGGCTAAGCTCTGGCGGCGGTGCCTGAGCCAGATCATCGAGCTCGTCGAGCCATAATTCTACCGAGTCAGGAGTGGCTACTTGTTGATCAAATAGCTGATGCGCGAGGCTAAAAATCAGTGCCGCAGCAACATGCTTGCAGTTAACGTGGACCGGGCAGCTGCAGCGACCATCAAAAAAGTTTGAGGATTTGTTGACGGTAATGGTTTGCCGGTAGTCGTGGCTACCGCGCACCTGGGATTGAATTAACCAGGTATTGGCACCCGACTGAATACCGACATCGAGGACCTGTCGGCCCTTGTAGTAGTGGTTGCCGCGCCGATAGCTGGCCTGGCCGCAGATCTGTTCGATAAGTTGATGATTGAAATTTATTGTCACGTCAGCAACGCTTCCTCAGCCATTTTTTAGAATAGTTTTTGAATCGAGCCAGCTGCTTAGTTTGCCACTGGTTGTTCAGATCTTTGTAGCTTGTTAAAAGAGCAGATTGCGCTTACCAGATATGACTCTTTAAAACCAGGGTGTGGTCCGGGTTTCAGCAGTTCGCTTAATGTTAGCTGTGTTTGCGGAAAACATTCTACCGATAACATCGGTTTTGGGTCAGCGAACGAGACTCAGCGGTTGAATAACTTAGGGGTGCTGCAGGAAGGCTAAAACAGGTATTTGCTGGTCTGAGTTACTACTGCGGACGCTTTGGCTCTATCGATAACAAACTTTTAATACCGAGATCCAGCAACCCCTATATGTGTGTCCTGAATGCCTTATTATTTGGCTTTTTCCAGTTTTGGTTTTTAGCTAACTTGGTGTCAATACGCCGAGGCGACCTAACTACTCAAGCAAACAATAGACCATGGCTGGTAATCGCTACGGGTCGATTCGGGTGGCGTAGTTAACACGGTGCTGGGGTGATACGACCGGGTTGGTTTGCTGCTGGTAGTGGTTTGCTCTGGTTAGTGGATGCTGCTAGTTCTGGGGTAAGCGAGCAATGAACGGCCTCCTAAAAGAAGAAACTCAAGCTGGGCGACATAATAATCGCCTGCGACAGTTTGACGTGGCGCTTGACTAGCTGAAAGCCCTCGTCGGTACGACGGATCAGGTCTTCGCGGCGGCCAGCAATGGCGGTGGGTTCTTTGTTGGTGTAGCGCGTGCGGTGAATGGTAATGCAGCTGCGGCAGATATATTCGCCTTCGCCTTCTGCCTCGACTCGAATGTTGCTGACAATGTGGGTCATTAATGAGCGCGGGTTCTCGGCGGTGGTGGTGGTAGAGCTGCTCAGCAGGCCTAGCCGCAACCGCATGCTGACAATATCCTCATCAAAATAAGGGTTGCCAATGCCGATCTGGCGGCTGCCTTCTTCATCGACAAATTTAGGCACCGGGATCAGGTAGTGAAGATCCTCCGCCAGCGTGGTTAACCACTGTGGGTACTGCTGCTCACTGAGCATGTCAGCTTCGGCATAGAGAAAATTGGCGAGTTGTCGGTATTCAGCTTCGGTGACTTCGCTGGCCATGGTGATGCTCCCGATTTTTAATTTTGTTTGAATTCTGGAATTGCAGCAAAGGGGCTAGGCTAGCTATGAGCGCATGTATTTCTGCCATTCCAGCAGTACGTCAAACTCGGTTACCTCGGCGTAGTTGGAAGGGTAAGCGCGGCCCGGTCCAGGAAAATCAGGAATGGTTTTGTCTCGAAATGCCAGCGCCATCTGAAAATTAACATCGCCCTGCTGGCCGATGTTGCCGTTGATACCGCGGGTGATCGAAGACCAGGCTTCGGAGTCGTCCTGATCAAAGGTGCCGCCGACCGAGAATGAGCGGATGCCACTAAGCATTGATTCACGTTTAAAGTCTTCAGGAGCCTCTTTATCCACCAGAAACCAGTTCCAGATTTCGGTTTTGGTCGGTGATACAGGTTGCCAGACACGAATATTCATAAATGAGACTGGCATGCCCATCGGGTCAAACGCCATCAGGCTCTGGATCGATGAGAAATTTGGAAACATGGTCTGCACGCCAGCAAGCAGGTAGCTTAGAAACTGGTTCTGTTCCGGTCCAAGATGCTTTTTGTAGAGTTCGACCATATCCGGATGGGAACCCAGATAGGGTGGGAACTGATCGTGATATTCGGCGGGCACTTGCGAAATAATGCCGTTATGGCCATTGCCCATACTCACCGATGGACTACCGGTTAATGATTCACGCACCAGCGACATGGGAACGCCGATAGCGGCAACGGTGACCGGGCCGTGAACTTTCACCGCGTGGGGGCCGTCGGCACCAAAGTTAAGCGCACCCAGCTTCCAGTTGGCATCAGCAATCCAGCGTTGGGGTTCACCAATGATTTCCATGCCGCCGGGGGTACGGTTGTGGTACATGTCCAGATACCAGCGGGCGTCGCCGAGGTAGTCGCCCAGGTCTGGCGCTTTGTCGTTCCAGGTGGCAAAAATTAGCCCAGCATAGCTATCAACTCGAGCGGTTTTTTTCAGGTTAAGTGTTGAGAAATCTACTTTGCCTTCGTAAACACTTTGATCATCTGCAGTGGCTTTTAGCGAGCCATCGAGGCCAAAGACCCAGCCGTGGTAGGGGCAGGTGAAGCCTCTGGCGTTGCCGGAGTCCTTGTTACAGACGATGGCACCACGGTGGCTACAGGCGTTGTGAAGAACGTGGGCCTTACCATCTTCTCCGCGGGTTAAAATAACTGGATCGGTGGCCATTTGGCGGGTGACATAGTCACCCACATTGAGTATTTCAGATTCATGACCAACATAGAGCCAGGCTTTGGCGAATACCTTTTCCTGCTCCATTTTGAAAATGGTTTCATCGGTAAAAATCAGCCGGCTGGCAGTGGCATTTTCTTCGTCAACCAGTCGATCAAAATCTTTAGGACCAAAATTTTCGTTAACACGCATGGCAAGCTCTCCCTTGAATCCGAGTAGACATAGTAGGGCAATGAACGTTCGTTTAATAGCTTCTGCTTGGGATAGCGGTTGACACAGGCGATTATTGAGCCTAATAGCGACTTTTATTGGTATTCATTGATGGAAGTGTGATGAGTGCCTGAATTCGAAAATTCATAACGTAGGGAGTTAGACCCTTGGAACAACAGCACGGTGATGAGATCGATGACGACGATGATCAGGAAGAGATCATTAGTCGCAGTCAGATAAAGCGCGAATCGAT
This sequence comes from Immundisolibacteraceae bacterium, assembly GCA_016763355.1. Classification (GTDB taxonomy): domain Bacteria; phylum Pseudomonadota; class Gammaproteobacteria; order Immundisolibacterales; family Immundisolibacteraceae; genus QNFC01. The sequence goes on along the minus strand of JAESTY010000242.1, from coordinate 5,585 downwards.
TGAATTTCAGCAAATCGGTCGAGAGATATACGAACTGCCGAAAAAAAAGCGCAACACCTTACCGCTAGACCCGTTATTGCATGAGGCTTTTGATGAGGCGGATCGAATCACCAGCAGTGATGCGTTAAGGCGTCATTTTCAGCATGTGGGTAAGTTGATTCGTGATCTGAATGCCGATGAGCTTAAAAGTGAATTGGCCAGCCTCAAACGTGCCGCGCATTTAAAAGGTTCGCGTCACGACCTGTTAGAGCAGGCGATTAAAGGGCTACTCAATGAGGGCCGGACCGCCAGCGAGCCGTTTCTGCAGAAATATCCTCAGTCTGACCGACAGCTGCTCAACCAGTTGATTCGCAACACCAGTAAGGCGGAGTTAACACGTCAACAGGGCGCCAAAGAACCTCCGGCGATGAAAAAATTAAAGCAGTATTTAATTCGTATCATGAAGTTGTAAAGCAGCTATCGTCATCCAATCAGGTGTTTAACATTGCCTTTAAACTGTGCTAACTCAACTTTCTGTATGCTGGTTTGCAACTAAATGATTGCCACTTAACCTGATAGGTATGCAGGTGCTGACTCAAACTGTCAGTGCTTTAATCGTCAACAGGTATTTAACCGGAGTGCAAAGCCGATGAATGTTCAGACCGATCAGCAGCCAAATAATCCAGAAGTGGAAGCCGCTGCGGAGCAAGCAGTTGACCTGGGCGGGGATATCAAATCCGCGGTTAGAGATATCACCATGCAGGCGCTGAGCAAGGGCAAACTTGATACCGATCAGATTCGTGGTGTGGTTTCGGCGGTGGTCGCTGGAGTGACTCGTGGTGCCGATAAAGCTGAAGATAGTTCACGCGGTAGTGTGCGCGATGCCCTGTCTGGACTTGATGAAGCATTGGCCAGCTCGGTACAGGCGTCTCGACTGGCAATTGAAGAAGCTGTGGCGCAGGTAGGTTCGCTCGGCAGTAATGAATTCAAGCGGGCGCTAGATGATCTAGGAGCCCTTGAAGATCTATTTCTGAACACGGTTAAAGAGGTATCTGCTTCCACAGAAAGCCGACTCAAGCAGACCCTTACCGATTTTGTCGATCATGCAAAAATCAGTGGTACTGCAGTTGGTAAAGCGGCGGCGGAAAGTGTTTCACTATTGAGTAAACAGCTCGGTAGTTTGTTGCTTGAGGCTGCGGGCGAGGGCGCCGATGTAGCACTACGGGTGGGCTCTCAATTGTCAGAAGTCGCCGCCGGATTACTCGCAGGTATTTCAGACTCTCTCAAGGCGCGCAGCGAAAAAGGTAAAGACAATTCTGAAACTTAGCCGTATCGCCACCTAGCGAGCCTTCCATGCTTTGGGAAACTCTTAGCGCTGCCCGTGACCTGGGCCGATTACAGCAGATCACTTCGATTTTGATTCGATATGGATTTGGTGGCCTGGTACGGCGGTTGGGCATGGCCAGCGTACTTGAGCGCGCTGGCAAAGTGGTGCACTGGAAACAGGCCGCCGAACTGGCGCAGTTGCAAACCCCGGCCCGGGTGCGACAGGCGATGGAAGAGATGGGGCCGACTTTCGTTAAATTAGGTCAAATTCTGGCAACCCGGGTTGACCTGTTATCCCCGGAATGGATTGCTGAATTTGAGAAACTTCAGGATCGTGCGCCGCCGGTGGCTTTTGCGCTCATAGAACAGCAACTCAGCGAAGATTTTGGTGCAGCTCCGGAGCAGCTGTTTGCTGACTTCGATAATGAGCCAATTGCGGCGGCATCGATGGCCCAGGTACATAGAGCCAGGTTGGCTGATGGCACGGAAGTAATCGTCAAGGTACGCCGCCCCGGTATTCGGCCTGTGGTTGAGGCTGACTTAAGGCTGCTAACCCGGCTTGCCGCCATCGCCGAATCCGAAGTGGCCGATATGCGCCGCTACAAACCGAAAGAGTTAATTCGTCAGTTCACCCTGTCGATGCGTAGTGAGATGGACCTGGCGGCCGAAAGCCGCAACGCCGAACGAATTGGGCATAACTTTGCCGACAACGATGCCATTGTGGTTCCTGAGGTGTTTGGCCAGCGGAGTGGTGAGCGGGTTAATGTGCAGGAATATATCCGCGGTATCGCCGGCCGTGATTTGGCTGCCCTTGATGTGGCAGGCCTTGATCGGAAATTACTAGCGCGTCGGGGCGCTGAGGCCGTTTTGAAAATGATCCTCGAGGACGGCTTTTTTCACGCCGATCCCCATCCCGGCAATATCTATTACCTGGAAAATAATCGCCTCGCTTTTATCGACTTCGGCATGGTTGGTCGGTTGCCAGAGCACCGTCGCAATCAGGTGGTTAATCTGCTGCATGGTCTAGCCGAGCAGAACGCGCCGCTGGTGGTGGATGTATTGCTCGATTGGGCCGGTGACACCCAGGTAGATACGGATACCCTGACCAACGAAATTTCTGCCTTTGTCGATCAATACCACGGTGTTGCTCTGAAAGAACTCAGGTTGGGCAAAATGCTCACCGACCTGACCACCTTATTGCGTGATCACTCATTGAGTTTGCCGCCAGACCTGGTGCTACTGATCAAAGTTTTCATTACCCTGGAAGGTATGGGCCGTCAGCTTGATCCAGACTTTGACATGGTCGCCACTGCCACGCCGTTTTTGCGGCGGGCAATGCTCGCCCGTTATGCCCCTGATGCGCTGGCTAAAAAAGGTTGGGCAGCGGCCACCGGCGCGATTGATATTCTCACCGGCTTGCCCCAGGACTTACGCAAGCTGCTGCGAGCAGCACGCCGCGGTACCCTCAACGTGCAAATTGATGTCGCCCAGCTCAATCAGCTCGGTCATCAGCTCGATCGGGCTGCGAGTCGGTTAACGGTCGGCGTGGTCACCGCAGCGCTAATCATTGGTTCCTCGATCGTCATGACCGTGCAGGGCGGGCCGACCCTGCTGGGTTTACCTCTGTTTGGACTGCTCGGTTTTCTGGGTGCTTTTGGTGGCGGTCTCTGGTTGCTGGTGTCGATCTGGCGATCGGGTAAATTTAATGATTGATGACAACAATGGTGGTTGATGTTTCACAGAGCCAATCCTCACTAGTCGATAGCAGCCAGCGACTCCTGGTTGAGGGCGCCTCCTGCGCCAGTTGTGTCAGTAAAATTGAATCGGCCTTGAATGGGGTAGGCGGAGTAAACAGCGCGACCATGAACCTGGTCGAGCGCACCGCGACCATCCATGGTGATGTCGATACCCAATCCCTGATAAAGGCACTGCAATCAGTTGGTTATGGTGCTACCGCCACTGCCGGCATTAGCGAACAGGAACTGCTGACTCAGAAGCAACAGGATGACCTGGTTCATTATCGACAGCTGTTGCGCAACATGGCGATGGCGCTCGCGGTTGGCCTACCCTTGATGGTCTATGGGTTAGCCGGTGGTTCGATGATGGTAGTCACGCCGCTGGATCAGCTGGTCTGGGGCCTGGTCGGGCTGATTTGTCTTGGCGTCATGCTGTTTCCCGGCCGCCAGTTTTATCTCAGTTGCTGGAAATCCCTGCTTAATCACCATGCGACTATGGATACTCTGATTGCGTTGGGCACTGGCAGCGCCTGGCTCTATTCGATGGTTGTCGTGGTCGTGCCAGACCTGCTGCCAGAATTAGCTCGGCATCTCTATTTTGAAGCCACCGCGATGATTATTGGGCTGATCAGCCTGGGTCAGGCGCTGGAGGTTAAAGCACGTGGTCGTACTTCTGCGGCCATTCAGCGGCTGATTGGTCTGCAACCGAAAACTGCGCGGGTACTTCGAGGTGGTGACGAGATCGACCTGCCCCTGGAACAGCTGATGGTGGATGACCAGATCAGGGTTCGACCTGGTGAAACAATCCCGGTGGATGGGGTGGTCGAATCGGGTCAGACGGCGGTCGACGAGTCGATGCTCACTGGCGAACCCATGCCGGTTTCTAAAGGGCAGGGTGACCTGGTTACTGGCGGCACTTTGAACAAAACCGGAACCTTGATATTTCGCGCCAGCCGAATCGGTAAAGATACGGCTCTGGCGCGCATTATTGGTCTGGTGCGCCAGGCCCAAAACAGTAAACCGGCCATCGGCCGGCTGGCCGATCAGATTTCAGCCTGGTTTGTGCCAGCGATGATGATCATTGCGGTTATCAGTGCGTTGGTCTGGTTCAATGTTGGCCCCCAACCAACCATCGCTTATGCCCTGGTGTCAGCGATGACCGTGTTGATTATTGCCTGCCCCTGTGCGCTTGGGCTGGCAACGCCTATGTCAATTATGGTGGGTATCGGTAAGGCGGCCGAAGCGGGGGTGCTGATTCGTAGTGGTGATGCGCTGCAAACCACCGCTGGCATCACCACCATGCTGCTGGATAAAACCGGCACCATTACCATGGGCACGCCCCGGGTGACCCAGGTTCATCTCGTTAATGGTCCAGCGGATAGGGCCGAATATGATCTTGCAGAAGATCAACTACTGGTACTAGTGGCCAGTTTAGAGGCCGGGTCTGAGCACCCTTTGGCGCTAGCAATTCTTGAGTCTGCGGCTGAACGACAGCTCGAACTATTGGTGCCAGAGCGGTTTGAGGCGCTCACCGGCCAGGGGATAGTTGGGTCGGGATCAGGCAAACAACTACTGTTTGGTAATCATGGATTGATGGCCGCCTACCAAATTGATATTGAGTCGGTAGCGGATGTCGCACTAGCGATGGCTCAGCAAGCCCAAACCCCGATCTACCTGGCCGTGGATAACCAGTTAGCAGCGGTTATTGCCGTGGCCGATCCGATTAAAAACGATTCTGCCAACGCCATCAAACGATTGCAGTCTTTGGGTATGCGTGTGGTTATGGTCACCGGAGATAATCAGGTTACTGCTGCTGCGGTCGCTGCGCAGGTCGGCGTCGACGCTTTCTTTGCCGATCTGCTGCCAGAACAGAAGGCCAGCAAGGTCCTCGAATTACAGGCGCAGGGCGAACGGGTCGGCATGACCGGTGACGGTATTAACGATGCTCCGGCCCTGGCCCAGGCCGATGTTGGTTTTGCCATCGGTACCGGCACCGACGTGGCGATCGAGAGTGCGGATATCACCTTGATGCGGGGGTCATTACATGGCCTGGCCGATGCAGTACTAGTTAGCCGAGCTACTTTAAGCAATATCAAACAGAACCTGTTTGGCGCTTTCGTCTATAACGTCGCCGGGGTGCCGATTGCCGCCGGTGTTCTCTACCCATTTATGGGTGTATTACTTAATCCGGTAATTGCCGGGGCGGCTATGGCTTTCTCTTCGGTGACCGTGGTCAGTAACGCCAACCGGTTGCGGTTTTTAACAGTAGGCCAACAAGGGTGATCTGGTTTATCAATCTCGCCGGCGTGGGACTGATTGGACTGATTGTCTGGTGGTTCTGGCTCTATCGACTTGCAGAGCCAGACGGCGTTGCAACATCCGGGGTAGGAAAACAGCTGATTATTACGGTGGCAGATGGGGTCTACCAACCCGACAGAATTCAGTTAACCGAAGGCCAGCCAATACAGCTCAGGTTTTTACGCAAAGACCCATCGCCCTGTGCCGAAATGGTGCTGTTCGATGGTCTCAACATTAGCCAGCAGT
>JAESTY010000241.1 GCA_016763355.1 Immundisolibacteraceae bacterium | reverse complement strand
GGCTTGTCGGCGTTGCATTGGCGTAACCAGAAGATCTGGCTAGCAATGATGCCGCCGTTACTATTGGCGGTTTTAATCTGGCAATTTGGCTGGGTAGTGGTGCCGATATTTTTGGCCCAATGTTTTATTGGCCGAATGATTCTAGCGATTGCCGACTATATGGAACATTACGGCCTGGCCAGGCATAAGCTGGCCAATGGCGAATATGAACCGGTTCGTACCGACCATTCCTGGGATGATGCCTATCTGGTCAGCAGTTTGATGTTCTGCCAGATCGATCGACACTCAGATCATCACGCCAACGAGGGCAGGCCTTATCAGATATTGCGGGTCATTGATGGTGCGCCGCGGCTTCCTTACGGTTACATGGTGATGATTTTTGTCGCTATGATTCCTGGGTTGTGGCGAAAAATGATGCACCCGATCGTGGACGCAGTCTACGACGCTGGCAAGGTATTGCCCCATGGTTATCCAGAGGACCTGCCAGAGCGATTTGCCGCGAGCGCTGTTCATCGACCCAAAACCGTTGCCTGAGGGCTGTTAGAAGGACGAGATAGGCTGCCGTGGATCGCTAACTCTACTGCTGGAATTTCTAGTGTCTAGGGCAACTTGATTGGTATCGAGATGGCGGTGGTTGAGGTCAAAAGGCAATCACCGTAATGTAGGGGCCAGCGCCGCAAGGCGTTACTTTTTAAGCCTCAAACCTACTGACCATATAAGACTGTTTCGTCGGTCTCTTCAGCGATCGGTAGTTCGAAAATAAACTCGAGCTTAGCAATCTCTATTTTGTCTCCTGACTGAAGTCTACGGGGCAGTCGAGATTTCTCGTAGTTGATTTTACAGCCATTTTTAGAATTTTGATCGGTAAACCAATAGCCATCTGGACGGTACTCTAATATGGCATGCAATCGGCTGATACCTGGGTTTTCGAGGATTAATATTCGAGGTCGCTCAAGCCAGCTAGACCGACCTGGGTCTCGACCAATCCGGGTAGTCGATCCAGTTAATTCAATGCGAGTACGACCAGTGTTTTTTTCGAGGTCATGCAGAATTGCTTCAGGCGCTGATTTGTCAATTTTGGGTAGCCTTAACCAGCCCCAGGTCACAGCGCCAATGATAAGAAATAGTCCAGTTAAAACGCCAGCCGAAAGAAGCCAGCCGGACGCCGGTTTTTCGGCCAGGGGTACTTCTACCTGGTTGGCCAGTTCTGTTTTTTTCGGCTGAGAATCGTGAGAAATTAACGGCTGTCCAGCGGGCTCGATATTGCCATTTCGTCGACCAGAAAATTCAGGTATTTCACTGCTTAGCTTTAATGGCTTCACCGATAATGCCGGAGCAGCCGATGTGCTACCTGTTATGGTGTTTGTCGTGGCGGGAATAGAAGACTCAGCGATGGTTGTACTAATGTCATCGTTGAACTGTGAAGTGGATTCTGACAATAAATCAAAGGAAAACTCTTCAAAGGCATCAATAGCCTCCTTGTCCTCATCGATTACTGCTGAGGCAGTCGGGGTGATTCGTAATTGCTGATTTATTTTCCCAAATACAGAAGCGATATCTTTGGCCGAGAGGATACGAAAATAGTCGCCCTGAGTGACCTGACCAAGAGTCTGTAATAGTTCGTAATCAGCAGATTTCGTGAACGCAATACCGAAAATTCGAACCCCAGCCAGTTTGGCCTGTTGCGCCAGGCCACCCATAATCCACTCTCGGCGCCTGATCGAATCCTGGGAATCACCCGTATCGACAATACCGTCGGTAAGTATGATGATTATGGGCTCTGCGCCAGCTGCGCCATTCATTTTGAGTTCGTAGAGGGCCAGCTCAATCGCAGCCGCGGTATCGGTCCACTGATCTTTGTAATCGATTTGGGTTAAATTTCCGGAACTGATCCAGCTGTTGAGCTGGCCAGCAGAATTCAAACCGCTAATGATGCGAGATTGGGTGCCAAACAGAAGCAGGCTGGCTCGTTGGTCTGCAGAGAGTTCTGACACGAAACTGGCCACGGTTTGACGCGTGAGGTACTCGGGATCATTTTTCTTCATGCTGCCGGAGTTGTCGATCACCAGCACAATGTCCTGGGGCGTTGCGTGGACAAGTTCAACAGAAGTGACGATCAGAACAAGAAGTAGGGCAGTCCTAAACATAGAAGTGAATATTTGCGCCGGTGAATGTAAGCTGCCCAAAATGGGAATTCCTAATAGCTATTAAGGATGTGGCTATCGGCGCTGTTTGTAAAGGTTTGGCCCTGCTTCTATTTTGATAAATAGGAAAACTCTAATCGCAACCTAAGGCGGCCTGGGCTGTTTATTGAATAGTTAATTAGATCTAGTTATCAGGGCTTATTGCAGAACTTGGGCTTTTCTTTATAACCGTGGCCATCTAAACAGGTGTATTGATGAGCACCTGTTTAGATGGGTTTTAGTTTTTTTTGGTTGAAAAGTGGTTGTTAGAAGCGCTTACCGATACCGATGCCATATACCCAGGGGTCAATGTCTACATCAATTTTTAACTTACCGAGTGTTGCAGTAGAAATGCTAGCATCGGTTTTCATATCAATATATTTAACATCGAAGTTGATAAACCAGTCATCGCTGAGGCCGACGTCCATCCCCAGCTGAGCGGCGAGTCCTATTGAAGGGTCGAGGTCAACATTGGCGGTGCCACCACCGGCCGCTTTCAGGCTACTGCTGGCATCTTCGCTAAAAAACAGGGTGTAGTTAACCCCTACACCCATGTAAGGGCGGTATTTACCATCCGGTCTAAAATGGTATTGCAGGGTCAGGGTGGGTGGCAGCGTGCGGGTATCAATAATGTTGCCCAATGAAGCCAGCGCGCCCTTGGCTTTTATGTCATGTTCGCTAGAGGCAAGAATAAGTTCCACGCCCCATTTGCGACTAAGCATATAGGTGAAGTCAACTTCTGGAACGACATCGCTGTTAACCCCGGCCTGGGTTCCCAGTGCCCCAGCCACGCTACTAGTAAGCGTGTTGCTGCTGTCATTGGGTGAAACTGCGATCACCCGCCCACGAATCAGCCAGTCTCCGGCCTCATAGGCAAATGCGACAGGTGCAGAGAGTGTTGTGGCGCTGATTGCTGCTGCGATAAAAATTGATCTTCCCTTGATCATAATCCTGACTCCTTGATGTGATGACTTCTCCAAAAAACCTTGTATTGAACAATCGCTACAGATAGCCGGTGTCATAGGTTTTTCTAGCTTTAGAACAAGCAAAATTCTGTCGAAGAGGTCACGTGCCAACACTGACCTGGCTCATTTTCAAGGGGCTGACTCGGGTCATCTGGTGTTAGTTTGGTGGCAGTTGAGTCGATGACTCGATATCTACATATTGGCTCGTTAATTTCGACTAACAACTTTGGCGGCGTCAATCTGATGAGCTTTAGTTAGATTTTTTGCACAATATAGCGAGGGTATAGGCGAGGGTTAAATTGCTTTAACAGCGGCGGAGACCACTAGGAAGTGTTAACAGCGTCAGGATTGATATTTCGGGGCGTGCTACAGCCGTTTGCCAGCGTCAATTGAACTTTATTAGATCGATTGCACAGGCTTGAGGATGGTGCTGCAGTAGAAGTCCGACGACAGAGTGGGAGAGGAGGAGAGGAGGTACCCTGTCGCCGGGATTGATCGAGGTGAGTGTCACTTAGTAGTAACACTGAAAATCTGGAAAAGTCCGGGACCACCGACGCCGCTATCCGTGTGGCGTTGCCCGGCGGTTACGCCAATCTCTATTGACGTTCCCGGTACCTGAAATCCGTTTCAGGTAATGCCCACATCCTTGTGGGCCAAAAACAGAAGCAGTCCATGCTGCCGCTGGATGCGAATGATAGACTGTTTAATAATGTTGTAAATTGGCTAATTTGGAAAATTAACTTTGCAAAATTCGACAGGCTTGAATTGGGATGACTACCGGGTTTTCCTGGCAGTAGCCGATAACGGCTCCCTCTCGGGGGCTGCACGACAGCTCAAGGTGACTCATTCCACCGTGTTCCGGCGCATCGCTGCGATGGAGGGCCGTCTAGGGCTGCTGCTGTTTGATCGCCAGCCTTCGGGTTACCGGTTAACCCTGGCCGGCGAAGAAGTCGTTGAACACGCCAGGCGCATGGAGACCGAGAGCGAGGCGATTACTGCGAAGCTCAGCGGCGGTGATTTAAAGCTCAGTGGAACCATTAGGGTTGCCACAATGGAAGGACTGGCAATGGTTTTTTTGCCACCGTTTATAAAACGTTTCAGACAGTTACATCCTGAAATTCGGGTCGATATGGTCATCAGTAGTCAGGTTTTTAATTTGACCCGTAAAGAGGCTGACGTGGCCATTCGAATGGGTCGAACTGAACCGCCAGAACATCTCACCGGGCGCCGCATCGGCACCGTGTCATGGGCGGTGTATGGCTCGCCAGGGTATTTTGAAGAGCATGGTAAGCCGACCTGTGTGGAACAGCTTAAAGGCCATCAGTTTGTGGGAGCTGACAGCCATGAAATTCATCGAGCCTACGCAAAATGGACCCGCTCGGTAGTCGATGAAGATGACATTGTTTACACCAGTAATGTGGTGATGGCGCAGCGTTCAGCCGCCCGCGAGGGCATCGGGCTGGTGGTGCTGCCTCATTACCTGGGTGAAACCGAGCGGCGCCTGGAGAAAGCCTTCGAAGTCGGTCCCGAGCTTGACCTGGATATGTGGGTATTAACCCATCCAGATCTGCACAATAAACGGGTAGATGCGCTGATGGACTTCATTAGTGAGTCGGTACAGCAGATTGAACCGGGATTAAGCCCAGAAGCAGATTCGTAGATGTAGATGAAGAAAGCTTAAGAAACCTGTTCTAGCTCCATCAATACACCGCCAAAATCTTTCGGGTGCAGAAAAACCACTGGCAAGCCATGGGCACCAATCTTGGGCTTGCCCAGGACTCGATAGCCCTCCGCGGTTAGCTTGTTCACCGCGGATTCCAGGTCTTCGACTTCGAAGCAGAGATGGTGAACACCGCCGGCCGGGTTTCGTTCCAGGAAGGCAGCGATTGGGGAGTTATCCCCAAGTGGCTCCAGCAGCTCAATTTTGCTATTACCCGTATCGATAAACACGGTAGTGACACCATGCTCCGGCAGCTGTTTCGGTGCAGAAACCTGGTCTTCACTGGCAAGAGTGTTTTTATATAGTGCAGCCGATGCTTCGATGTCTGCAGTGGCGATGGCTACATGGTTGAGGCGACCAATCATTTACCGGCACCCTCAGACCCATCCAGATCCACATTGAGACTTAACAGAAGCTGGTCGGCTTCTACCGTGTCTCCGGCAACAACCAGCACCTCTTCAACAATGCACTCTTTTTCTGTGTAGAGCACGTTCTCCATTTTCATCGCTTCAAGCACGCAAACTTCAGCGCCTGCGGAGAGGCGATCACCGGGCTTAACATAGAGGCGTAACACCTTGCCTGGCATCGGTGAAATCACCATGGAGGAAGTGTCCTGCTCAATTTTTTCCGGCATCAAACTTTGCAGCTGGTGCTCAACCCGGTGCATGGCACGGGTGCGTACTTCCCGGCCATGACGAGACAGGGTTAACAGTTCATCGTCTTCGGTAATGCGAAAACTCATCGGCTCACCGTTAACGGCAAACTGCTGTACGCCTGCGCCAGGATTAAAGCCACCCTCGATACGGTACTGGCTACCATTTACTACAATTTGAGCGCCCTGATCATCGGCATCAATCTGCAGCTCATAGCTTTCACCTTCAATGGTGACAAAATACTCAAACTTCATTCGCTTAACCATTAGTTGCCACTCCCTGTGCGCTTGAGTATTTTCCAGGGACTGTCTGCATCGCTGGCATGCACATCGGCTGCTCTGAGCCGGGTTTCAGCTCTTAGGTAACCAGCAATGACCGCGAACAGTTCCTTCTGTTCGTCACTACCACCATTGCCGCTATAGCCGTCAGGGAACTCTTCGCCGATAAATCCGGTTGAAATATCACCGCTGGCAAATGCCGGGTGGCTGGTCAGCGCATTTAAAAACACCAGATTGGTGGTGACACCACGAATATCAAAACTATCCAGGGCTTCCATCAATCGCTGCCGGGCCTGCTCTCGGTCTTTACCCCAAACAATCAGTTTGGCGATCATGGGGTCGTAATAGATCGATACCTCGCCACCTTCATAGGTGCCTGAATCGACCCGAACGCCTTCACCGCTGGGTTCTTTGTAGTCGATTAAGCGACCAATGGATGGCAGAAAGCCGCGCGCCGGATCTTCGGCATAGACCCGAGCCTCCATCGACCAGCCGTTGATGCCGATCTGCTCCTGGGTCATTGATAGGGGTTCGCCGGAAGCGACCCGAATCATCTGTTCGACCAGGTCAAGCCCGGTAGTCATTTCGGTGACTGGGTGTTCGACCTGCAGGCGGGTATTCATTTCGAGGAAATAGAATTTTTTGTTCGCATCCATGATGAACTCAACCGTACCAGCGCTATGGTAGCCAACCGCTTCGGCCAGCTTAACCGACTGTTCACCCATGGCCTTTCGAACCTCTGGAGTTACAAAGGCTGACGGCGCTTCTTCGGTGACTTTCTGATGCCGGCGCTGCAGAGAACATTCCCGCTCATTTAAATAGAGAGTGTTGCCCTGTTTGTCCGCCAGTATCTGTATTTCGATGTGGCGCGGCTGCACGATAAACTTTTCAATGAAGACCCGGTCATCACCAAACCCGCTTAGGGCTTCAGAGCTTGCAGCCCGAAAGGCTTCGGCGATGTCATCCGGTCCATCAGCGACCCGCATACCTTTACCACCGCCACCAGCAGTCGCCTTCACCATCACCGGATAACCAACTTCCAGGGCAACCGATGCTGCCTGTTCTGCGTCTTTGATAACACCGTCGAATCCGGGAATGGTGCTCACGCCGGCTTGTTCAGCTAGCCGCTTCGAAGTAATTTTGTCACCCATGGTTGCCACAGCTTTTTCGCCAGGTCCAATAAAGGTGATGCCGGCTTGTTCCAGCCGGCGACTAAATTCAGCATTTTCAGACAGGAAGCCGTAACCCGGGTGTACGCCATCGGCCCCGCTGAGTTCACTCACTTCCATGATTTTGTCGATTTTCAGGTAAGACTC
>JAESTY010000240.1 GCA_016763355.1 Immundisolibacteraceae bacterium | reverse complement strand
TAGTTGAAACCGATAGTGGTCAGCGGCAAGTAACTGCCAGGTCGCCAGGTCTGGTACCGGCATCAGCTGATCATCAAAATCCACTAGTCCTCGATAGATCAAACGACACAGGCGTGAGGAGATGGCGTCGGTGGCATAGCGCCGATCAAGACTCGAGGGCGGCTGCACCAAACCCATCCGAATTACCGGATCTGACTCGATCGCTGCAGGTTCGCAACCAGTTAACAGCACACCGAGTAATAACCAGCAGCAAACTCCGGCCCAACAGGGCCAGATCAACCGGGCGCAATACCGGGTAGGAGTAGAGCTATTAAACGGCATCTGCATAAATTTCGAATTCAAACCTGAACGACTGTTCACTTTACATCTAGGTCAAGGGTAAACTGGCCGCCGGGCCGACTACCGGCAACGCCATCATAACGAAACAAACCGGCGTTAAATTATTGTTTTTTAAGGCTTATACAAGCAAGGAAAGTAAATGAACACGGCCACAGCAGAAAACGCTCATCCACTCAGCATCGTGGCTAAAGTCACCACGTTACCACACCTTATTTTTGGAATATTGCCAGTCATCGGCTACCTACTTGGTGGCGGTATTTTCCACTGGCTCACCCTATTTGTATATCTGGGTTTGACCCTGATCGATCCCATGGTCGGCAACGACGAAACCAACCATAACCCGGCCGATGAAGCCGAGCTTGAGGGCAAACTATTTTACCGCATCATGCTCTGGGCCACCGCGCCTGCCGCCATATTGGTGACCATGTTCGGTCATTGGGTACTGACCCAAACAACCTTAAGCGGTTGGGAAATTGCAGGCATGCTGGTCTCGCTGGCACTGGCTACCGGATTTCTGGCCACCGTTGCCCATGAACTCTGCCATCACTATCAGCCTATTGATCGGCTGGTTGGCGACATCTTGTTCGTGCCGATTTTTATGTGTGATTTTCATATTTATCACAACTTCCACCACCACACCCATGTCGCCTCCCCCAACGACCCAGCCTCAGCCCGTTATGGCGAACCTATCTACCCCTTTCTGATTCGCAGCATCATCAAAAAAACCCAGTCTGCCTGGCAGATTGAAAAACTGCGCATGGAGCGCAACGGCAAACCGACCTGGCACCCGACCAACCTGATGGCCCGATTTATCGTCATGCAGGCCGCCTGGGTGGTGTTTCTAGTGAGCCTGTTCGGCCTCTGGTCGATTCCAATCTGCATGTTTCAGTACATCTTCCCGCGGTTACTACTGGCGGTTGCCGATTACCTGGAACATTACGGCCTGGGCCGCAACCAGCTTGCCGACGGCAGCTACGAGAAAGTCCGCCCGAACCACGCCTGGGATGACAGCACCCTGGTCAGCAGCATGCTGTTCTGCCAGATCGACCGTCATTCGGACCATCACACTAACGTCAGCCGGCCCTATCAGATATTAAGGGTTATGGATGAAGCACCGCGTCTGCCCCACGGCTACCTGACCATGATTCCGATTGCACTGATCCTGCCGCTATGGCGACGCCGCATGCACCCCATCGTTGAAGCCTATTACGATAAAGGAGGCGTGATTCCATACGCTATGCCCGGCTCGTTACCAGAAAAATATGCTGCCATGGTGCCCGAAGGTTGGGGCTGGGACCCTAAAAACAGCGATGCTGACAATGCGGCCATTACAGTGGCTCAGCAGGAAGCCGGCCCAGCCGACTAACCGTCAAAATTTACAAGTTCCAAACAAAGCCCGATGTTGATCATCGGGCTTTTCTGTTTTTAGAGACTGAGTTTTCCTGCTAGTCTTACGCCAACATAAACCTGGGAGAGGAATCATGTCAGCTAATAATTACAATGGATTGAAGGACCGTGTCGTCATCATCACCGGTGGCGGTCAGGGCATCGGCCGTGCCTATGCACACCACTTCGCCGAACAGGGTGCGATTTCGGTGATCGCCGAATACAACGGTGATAACGGCGAAAAAGTTGCCGAAGAAGTCCGTGCCAATGGTGGCCGGGCGCTGGCGATTCAAACTGACGTAGCCGACGAAGCCTCAACCCTTGAAATGGCCAAAACTACCCTGTCAGAACTCGGCAGAATCGACTGTCTGATCAATAACGCGGCGGTCTTCTCACGCATCACCATGGCGCCCTTTTGGGAGCTGCCCGCCGCAGAGTGGGAACGGGCAATGCAGGTCAACGTCAACGGCCCTTTCTACTGCTCGCGGGCGGTTGTTCCGGCGATGCAGGCAGCCAAATGGGGCCGTATTATTAATGTCTCGTCGGCCACCGTGATCATGGGCCGGGAAAACTACCTGCACTACATCACCTCAAAGTCCGCCATGATTGGCATGAGTCGATCGATGGCCCGCGAGCTTGGCGACTGGAACATCACCGTCAATACCTTCTGGCCTGGGGTCACAAAAACTGAAATTCGCCGCCCTTCGGTGCCTGATGAAGTGTTTGAGAAAATGACCGAAATGCAGAGTATCAAGCGCCTCACCGGCACCGATGATCTTGCCAAAGGGGTGATGTTTCTGTGCTCCGACGACGCCGATTTCATCACCGGTCAGAGCCTACAGGTCGACGGTGGCCTAACCTTTATATAGGATCCGCTGGGTTTAATTTGGCTAAGGCTCCATTCAACCAAGGACATTAATGGAAAACTGGAAACCCGTACCCCCTACCCCGGCAAACCTGGGGGATCGGGAACTGCCTTTATTAAGCGAGGCGCTCAAGGGCCGTGAAATTGCCTTATTGGTCAGCGGCAGTATTGCTGCTTTCAAAACCCCGATGGTGGCGCGCCAGTTGCGCCGCCATGGGGCGAGCGTTACTGCCTATGTGTCCAAATCAGCACTACGTTATGTGGCTGCCGAAGCCCTCGCCTGGAGCTGCGCCCAACCGGTCATCACCACGCTCAGCGCTGAGGCCGAACATCTATCCGACACCCGTCCGTTCGACGCCTATCTGCTGGCACCGGCGACCTACAACACCATCAACAAACTAGCAAATGGCATCGCCGATACGGTGATTACCAGCGCGCTGGCCTCTGCGCTGGGCCGGGTGCACCAGGGCGATGCCAGACTGCTGATCGCACCAGCCATGCACGGCAGCCTGCACAACCCGATATTCGAAACATCCATCGAACGATTACAGCAACTCGGTGTGCAGGTGATTGCTCCCAGAGACGCCTACGGCAAACACAACCTGCCAGATGAACAGGTTCTGGTTGACGCAGTTATCGAAGCTTTAGATTAAGTCGCAGCTGCTGGGCGAATTTTCACTTAAGCAGCCTTCTTGAGCGTTATTTTTTATCCTTTAACGCCTGCTGCAACAAGGCACCCATGC
>JAESTY010000239.1 GCA_016763355.1 Immundisolibacteraceae bacterium | reverse complement strand
TGTCCCGGTCAAACTGCTCAAGGACTGGGTCAATCAACAATGCCTGCCGAGTATTCTGATCGGCCAGCAAATATGTGTAGCTTGCTGTTTCCGGGTCAAATAACTGACGAAAAATCATAGTTTTCCTCTTTTCGTAGAAGCAGCCAATAATTCGTTCGATAGCCAGTCTTAACTTTTATTCATTACCGCCGCTTTTAAACATTAACGGAATATCTATATAGCCATTATAAAGGCTAGTCGGCCTGATCTTGCTATCCATTGGTCAGTTCATAGCATTGATCTCACACCAATATCAATTAGCCTACTTACACCGACCCGCTGTCATTCCACCCTGCTAAACCTCTGCAGACAGACATGAATGAACCTTGGTACAGTATCCTTAGAGAGGCAATGTCAGATAATAATTAAATATCTCAGGCAGGAGTGCCACATGAGGAGGTTCGTTAAAGGGTCACTAGCTATATTCACGCTGATTCTGCTTACCGGTTGTGATTCAGCGCCATCATCTGACCCGATCCCCCGAGGCGAACGGGCAATGCCGGTAATCATCGAAACGGCTTCCACCGAGACTGTCCTAGAGCGAGTTCCTGCAGTAGGAAATTTGCTAGCCAATGAATCAGTGGTGATGAGAGCCGAAATTGCCGGACTGATCTCCACCATTGGGTTCATTGAAGGCTCTGAAGTAAGCAAGGGCCAGCTGCTGATTGAACTAAACCCTGAAGAACACCTGGCACTGGTAGAACAGACCGCCGCCAGCACCGAACTGGCGCGCCTGAATTTTGAACGGGCCCAGGGCTTACGCCACGATTCTATGATCAGCCAGCAAGGTTTTGATGAAGCGCAGACTCAGTTAAAAGTATCCCGAGCCACCTTACGCCGCCATCGTTCTCTGCTAACCAAAACCCGGCTTTTAGCCCCCTTCAGCGGTACCATTGGCCTGCGTCACGTCAGCCCTGGAGCCTATATTCAACCAGGTCAGGACCTGGTTAACCTGGAAGATATTGACCCAATAAAAGTCGAATTCAAACTCTCTGAACGCTATGCCTCTGCCCTCGCCATTGGTCAGCAAATCGAACTCCGAGTTGATGCATTGCCCGGCAAAATTTTCAGCGGTTTAGTCTATGCCATTGACCCTCGACTCGATCCGAGAACACGGTCATTTGCGCTACGTGCCAAGGTTGATAACAGCAACCAGAAGCTACGCCCCGGCATGTTTACCCGGCTGAATTTAATCGTCAATCGGCGTGAGCAATCAGTCGTGGTCTCAGAACAGGCAATTTGGCCTCAGGGTGAAAAAGCCTTTGTCTACCGACTGGTCGATAACCGCGCCAAACTTATTCAGGTCGAAATAGGTGAGCGTTTCGATGGCAAGGTCGAACTCCGCTCCGGAATCAACATCGGCGATCAAATCATCATTTCCGGACAGATGAAAATCCGCGATGGCAGCCTGGTGACCGCTGTCGGCCAGAGCCAGCAGCCAGCTGGCTGACGGAGGGCTGATCCGACTATGATCATTTCTGAGATTTCGGTTAATCGGCCCGTACTGGCGATCGTCATGGCGCTGATGATTGTCTTGCTAGGAATTATGTCTTACCGACAGTTATCGGTTCGGGAATACCCGGACATCGACACACCTAAGGTCTCGGTGCGCACGGTTTACCCCGGTGCCAGCGCTGAGATTATCGAGAGCGAAGTTACTCGCCCGCTTGAAGACCAGCTATCTGGCATCGAAGGTATTGACCTGATGGTCTCAAATAGCCGAGAAGAAGTCAGTCAAATCACCATAGAATTCTTGCTCAATCGCGATGTGGACGCTGTCGCCGCTGACGTTCGAGACCGAGTAGCTCGGGCCCGGGGCCAGCTTCCTGACGACATTAAAGAGCCGATTGTTTCGAAGATAGAAGCCGATGCCGGCGCGATTATGTGGCTAGCATTTCTATCTGACCGCCATAGCCGGATGGAAATTAGCGATTTTGCTGATCGGTTTGTTAAAGACCGCCTACAGAGTCTGCCTGGTGTGGCGACGGTGATGATCGGCGGAGAACGTCGCTACGCGATGCGTATCTGGCTCGACCGGGAGCGCCTGGCCGGTTTTGGCTTAACACCGGCAGATGTAGAAGATGCCCTGCGCAGCCAGAACCTGGAGATCCCCAGCGGCCGAATCGAAAGTGTTAGTCGAGAATTCACCGTACTCACCGAGACAGATTTAAAAACCCCGGAACAATTCGAGGCGCTGATCATCCGTGAGATCGATAACTATCCAGTTCGGTTGCGCGACCTTGGCCGCGCTGAGATTGGCCCTGAACGGACTCGAAGCACCATCCGTGTTGATGGCCTACCGGCAACAGCATTGGGCATCGTTAAACAGTCCACCGCCAATACCCTAGAGGTCGCCAATGCTATTCGCGCCGAACTACCAGCCATTTTGGAGTCACTTCCCGATGGCATGCAATTTAAGATTGGTACCGACCGGGCAAAATTTATTGAGGAATCACTCAGCGCTGTCTACACCACCCTAATAGAGGCCATGCTATTGGTGGTACTGGTGATTTTTTTGTTTTTGCGCTCGTTTCGAGCCACGCTGATACCTGCTTTGGCGGTGCCGGTCGCACTAACCGGCTCGTTCCTTTTTATGTTGGTGATGGGGTTTCCTATCAACGTTTTGACCATGCTCGCGCTCGTCCTGGCGATTGGCCTGGTGGTCGACGACGCCATCGTCGTACTGGAAAATATTGTGCGTCGCGTAGAACAAGGTATGGCGCCAAAACAAGCCGCCCTGGTGGGCAGTCGTGAAATCGGCTTCGCAATTCTGGCGATGATGGCGACCCTGGTAGCCGTGTTTTTACCCCTGAGTTTTCTTACCGGCTCCACTGGCAAATTGTTTCAGGAATTTGCCCTCGCGCTAGTCGGCGCGGTAATCGTTTCTGCTTTTGTCGCCCTTAGCCTGGTACCGATGCTTTGCTCGGCTCTACTCAAGCCGACCACCCATAGTCGTTTTTACACGGTCACCGAAGGCTGGTTGCTCAGCCTGTTTGCATTTTATGAGCGTTTGTTAAGACGTACCTTAAAGCACCGACCCCTGGTGGTTCTTGTCGGTATCTTCGCCGCCGGTGGCAGTTATTTTCTGCTACAAAACCTGGAAGCAGAACTGGCACCTTTTGAAGACCGTAGCGATTTCGTTGCGATGATGATCACCCCGGAAGGCTCGAGCATGGAATACACCCAGAGCCAGGTCAACGCCATGGATGAACTGATTCGACAGATTCCAGAGGTCAAAACCTCTTTCATGGTCACCTCACCGGGAATTGCACGACCCGCACCTATCAACGTTGGTGTCGGCTTCGTTACTCTTACCGACTGGTCAGAGCGTGACCGCACCCAGTTTGAGATCACCCGTGAGGTAGCGCCTAAATTATTTGCATTGCCAGGCGGACTCGCTTTTCCGATCAACCG
>JAESTY010000238.1 GCA_016763355.1 Immundisolibacteraceae bacterium | reverse complement strand
GACAAGCCTATGTCTTGTGGTGGGGGTAATTTCAGATTAAAACCGCCTCGTCGTCAATGGAAACCACCAGCTGGAACACGTCGCTTGCATACCGAAAAGAAAGGGGGTCAAATCTTGACTTAACATGTTAATGGCTTCGAGCCGGTCGAACCCCGTCTATGCAGCGGTTTTTGCACTGATTACTAAACTATAATCAGCCTATGTCGATGATTTGAAGACTTTATCAACTTTGATTCAGTACTATCTGTCATATCTGTTCGTCCTACCTGGCTGGAAATGTGTATGAATAAAGAAGTCAATTATCAGAACAATCCTCTGCACGGCGTCAGCTTGAAAGACTTGTTGATCGAACTGACTAGCTACTACGGCTTTGAAATTCTGTACGCCTATCTCAATATCAACTGTTTTGGGAGCAACGCCAGTATTGCTTCGAGCCTGAAATTTCTTAAAAAGACCGAATGGGCCCGTGAACGGGTTGAGGGTTTTTATCTTTATGAATTTAAAAGCTTACCCAGAGCGTCTGCTGAGCAGTTTTTATTGTCACCCCGGGACCGGGTGATTCCGGAGGATCAAAACCCGGGTGAGGCTGCTATTTTGAGTTTGGAAGATGCAGAACGGTTGCGGGCAAAGCGAGAAAAGAAATCCGCTGCCTATGGTCAGGGCGTAGGTCATCGATCGAAATCTGATAAGCGTGGTGGTGGGGAATCAGGACGCGAGTCTAAAAAGCCGGTTAGTAGTCGAGAGGGGCCTGTGGATTATGATGCATTGAGCTCGCCCTCAGCGGCGACCAAAGCGCCTGTTGATCCCTGGGCAAAATCAAAAGAAAAACTTAAGCACTAGAGTTGTACTGACTAGAAATGCTTTTTAAAAATTCCTATAAAGGTCTGTTTTTCTAACATGAGCTTGTTATTAGGTCCGCCAGCGAATCGTTTGCCCCGGGCGGTTGGGTAACGGCTTTTTTTGGATAAGCCCAGAGCCATTGGCTATGTTGTGAGTCAGGACAGCTTTCCCTCCGCCATAAAACTGGATCTGCCAATCTCTCTGTTATAAGAGCCGGGTGAAGTTCAAATAAAAAGAGAGGGGGAGTTTCCATGAGTGGACCGAGTGCTGAGAAAAACGCTGAAGTGCCGCAAGGGCCAGCCAAATTACCGCTAATAACCCCGCAGCGTGGCGGTTGGGGTAGGAACTCCCAAATCAAACGGATTGGTCTGAATCGTCGACGAGACCTCTATCACTGGTTGATACGGGGTAGCTGGTTTCGGCTATTGGGTACGCTTAGTCTGGTTTATTTTGGTAGTGCGTTCTGTTTTGCGCTGGCGTTTCTTGCTGTGCCAGGAGCGGTTGAAAATGCACGGCCGAATTCGCTGGTAGATGCCTACAACTTTAGTATTCAGACCTTATCGACCATCGGTTACGGCACCCTGGCCCCGGCGACCGGATATGCCCATGTGGTGGTGGCCGTGGAGATGTTGACGAGTTTGCTACTCACTGCGGTGGCTACTGGACTGGTTTTTGCCAAATTCGCGCGGCCGACCGCCAGGCTGCTGTTTAGCAAGGTTGCGGTGATAAAAAATGAAGGCGACCAACGCCTGCTGATGTTTCGGGTTGCCAATGAGCGAGATGGCCGGATTTTCGATGCCCACTTTAGTGTTTCTTACGTACGCACGGTGATTGGTGCTGATGGCTCGTCGTCGGTTCGGCTACTGGATCTTGAATTGCGCAAGGCAGTGGCGCCGGTGCTGTCGCTAAGCTGGAATGTGGTGCACGAAATTAATGCCGATAGTCCGCTGTATGGCATGACATCAGAACTGTTGGCTGCCGAAGATGGTGCTTTAACGGTCAACGTTTCCGGTGTCGATGACGAGGTTGCGGCCACTATTCATGTTAATCAGGTTTATGGGGTTGATCAGATTATTGTCGACGCCCGCCTGGTGGATGTGCTTACTCAGGATGAAAACGGCATTACTCAGGTGTTATATGACCGGTTTCATGATTACGAAAGTCAGCCTGAGATGAAAAATATTTCCTGACTGTCTGGATGGTTAATCGATGCCTGTCCCCGGCGGTTTAACCCGAGCTAGATCAGTTTGACTTTTCGATCCCGTGATAACATTGCTCGCTGTTATTTTTGGGTTTCCAGGCTGGTTATTGGCCAGTTTTGGCGGTTTCGATGAAGAAGATCTGAGTATTCATTAAGTGGGGATGGGGTTAATGTTTCAAATAGTCAGTTTTGATGCTGGAAATGGGCCGGTGGTGGGTTTGCGTGATGGTGACAACTATTACGATTCGCAAACTTTTGGTTCGGCTCGGGACATTATTGATCAGTGGCCACTGGCTGAAGAGAAGCTGGTCACGGCTGCAGAAAGAATGGCTGGGCGATCACCACATACTGGTGTGAAATTACTCGCGCCGCTGGCTGATCCGCGCAACATTTATATTACCGGGGCCAATTACACCGACCACATCGAAGAGATGTCCCGCGCCTTCAATTTAAACCTGATTGAAGATGCTAAAAACAAAGGCATTCCGCCCTGGTTTTTGCCTAAATCGGTATCGTCAGTGGTGGGACCGGATGCCCAGGTGAGTATTCCCAAGGGTGTGGAGTGTCTGGATTGGGAAGTTGAACTAGCGGTGATCATCGGCCGTGAAGGCAAGAATGTGCCGGTCAGCGAAGCGCTTGATTATGTAGCCGGTTATACGGTGGCCAATGACCTGTCGGCCCGTGACCGGATGAATCGGGATTATGAAGCGGCTGATTCTGCGTTTCGGCTCGACTGGCTGCGACATAAATCGTTTGATGGCAGTTGTCCCATGGGGCCAGCGATTACGCCAGCTTCTTTTATAAAGGATGTGCAGAATCTGGCGGTTAAGCTCTGGGTTAATGATGAGCTGATGCAGGACTCTCATACTTCAAAAATGATCTATGGCGTGGCAGATCTGGTATCCGGGCTCAGTGAACAGATATCGCTTAAACCCGGTGATGTGATTTTGACCGGTACACCATCGGGAGTGGGCTCGGCGCGGCAGCAGTTTTTAAAGTCCGGTGATCGGGTGCGTCAGTCGATCGATCAGATCGGCGAGTTTGAGTTCACTATCAGGTAGTTTTAATTCATGTTAAGTGCAGAACGTAGCAAATTATTAACTGAAATCGGTCCGGCTACGCCTGCGGGCGATTTGATGCGCAGTTACTGGATTCCGGTGTTGCGCTCGGAACAATTAAAGGCCGGTGACGCCCCCCATCCATTTAAGATCTTGGGTGAACGACTGATTGGCTATCGCAGTCCTGAGGGTGAGGTCGGCGTGATTAATGAGGCTTGTCCGCATCGTGGCGTATCCATGGCGTTGGCTCGTAATGAACCCGGTGGGTTGAGGTGTATTTATCACGGCTGGAAATGTTCGACTCAGGGTGAGTTGTTAGAAGCGCCCACCCATCCCGACGGTGCTGACCTGGCTCAGGTTCGCACCGGTTACCACCCGGTGCAGGAAGAGCAGAGCATTATCTGGCTCTGGCTGGGCGAAGGCGAACCCCCGCCGATGCGCAAGCTGGCGTTTAGTGGTCTGCCGGATGATCAGGTGATTACGGTAACGGTGAAGGCTAACTGTAGCTGGTTGCAGCCACTGGAAACCCTGTGGGATGTTTTTCACGCCCAGATTCTGCATAACCAGACCAACCGAGGATCGCGTCGGGGCGGGGTCTATTTTTCTGAGAGTGGCCGAACCATGGATAACGGAGTCTCATACGACTACTCCGAGATGCATGCAGAGTCGACCAGCTACGGCATGAAATATATGAATGTGGATGCGGCCAAGCGCACCCATTTTCGTTTCATTTTGCCGTTTTTCGATCATCACGCCCTGGAGCCAGGTGAGTTTGCCGACAAAGGGTTACAGATCAGCGAACCGATTGATGATGATCACTGTTTGCTATGGATGGTGATGTACAACAAGCACGCGCCGCTAAAAGCCGATGGTTTTGCTCTGCAGAGTCTTGAGGGCGTGCCGAATTTAAGTGATTTTGTTGGCCATCTTGGCCCCCGTAATGAGGGCAACCGCTGGGGCCAGGATCGTGAATTAATGGCACGGGGTGAAAGCTGGAGCGGCGTGCCGGACACCAGTTTGCTGGTGCGGATTTTTCTTGAAGACTTGATGGTGATCGAGAGCCAGGGTCAGCCGGATAGAACCCGAGAAGAACTAGAGATAACCGATCGCGCACTGGTGCTGGGACGCAAGCGGGTGCTGGAAGCGATCGAAGCTGTACGACGTGGTGAGCCGGCTCCGGCGCAGACCGATGACCTGGTAGACGTTGAAGCGCTATTTGAAGTCCGGGAAGCTCCAGAGAGTTAACGCCCAGAGCAAAATATGGATGTTCAAAGCTGTGAATATGGCGTAGGCGATAACTCTTACCGGATGGCCGGAGAGTTAGCCGGTATTACGGCGTTAGTCGATGAGTTTTATCGCAACATGGACAGCCTGTCGGAATTTAGTCTGATCAGAACCATGCATCCTGAGTCGCTAGCGGAGTCGCGCCAAAAGCTGAGCTATTTTTTATCGGGTTGGCTGGGCGGCCCAAAGCGCTATGCAGATCATTATGGGCCGATCAATATCCCTGAAGCCCATCGTCATTTACGGATCGGCGATCAACAGCGTGACGGCTGGATCGCCTGTATGCAAATGGCTGTTGATCGGCAGGACTATGAGCCTGCGTTTAAAACTTATCTGATGGAACAGCTGCGAGTACCCGCTGAGCGCATCAGGGTTACGTCGCTCGAGCCTTGATTGGGGTGGAGTTAGGGGTTGGGGGAAAAGAACAGATCTAGCTCAATCATTTCTATCACCTGGTGGGTAAACTACACGCCGCCGATAGGCAGGGGCAAGCAATAGCTGGTTAATGCTATCTGGCACCAGTTTGAACTCATCTACATTTATTAATTAACAGGTCAATACTTCTCCATGTCAAAAACCCAGGTTACTGCGTTTTATCGCTTCGTCATGCTCGATGATTATCGTGAGCTTCGTCAGCCGTTATTGGCGGTGATGCTCGAACACGAGATTAAAGGCACCATTCTGCTAGCTGAGGAAGGCATCAATGGCACGGTGGCAGGTTCTGGGGCGGCGATTGACGCGCTACTGGCCTGGTTTAATAAGGATTCTCGCCTGTCAGGTTTAACGCCCAAACTTGCCTGGCATGACGAGCCACCGTTTTATCGTTCTAAGGTGAAGCTCAAAAAAGAGATTGTCACCCTGGGGGTGCCGGGTACCGATCCAACCCGTGAGGTGGGCACCTATGTAAAACCGGCAGACTGGAACGCGCTAATTAG
>JAESTY010000023.1 GCA_016763355.1 Immundisolibacteraceae bacterium | reverse complement strand
TTAACTTAGATTTTATGAAGGAAAATCTTTTAACGCTACATTTTAGTTCTATAAGGGGTCTGAAGTCCATCGGTACGAAAACTCACGTTAAGGAAAAATAAAGGTAACATAATTGCCGTTATCAGCAGTAAAAATGTAAGTCCAAAGTGTTAATGTCCTCTTTCTCCAATTTAGAGATGTCCTATTTCAAATTAATCTACAATAGTTTTTTTAGAATAAGCATTTTTAAAAGGACTGAAAATGAAGGACATTATTACAATGAGTCATAAAGAGTTAAATCGCATAGAAATAATAAAGAGGCTAATCGAAAAGTCTTTAGTAGAGAGTGAAGCATCTGTACAGTTAGGATTGAGTATTAGACAAATCAGGCGTCTAAAAAAGAAATATCTATCAGATGGAGCCAAAGGATTAATTAGTAAAAAGCGTGGAGGAATCGGAAATCGAAAGTTTTCAGACTCTCTCAAAGATTTGACTCTGACTTATATTAGACAATATTATCCTGATTTCAAACCAACTTTTGCTTGTGAAAAGCTAAGAGAAAATCATAAAGTTTTATTATCCGTTGAAACCCTTAGAAAGTGGATGATTGAAGCTGAAATTTGGATACCTAGAGCTCACAGATTGAAGCGTGCTTATCAGCCAAGAAATCGCCGAGAATGCTATGGAGAATTAATCCAAATTGATGGTTCACCACATGATTGGTTTGAAGGCAGAGCAGATAAATGTACCCTTTTAGTTTTCATAGATGATGCCACAGGCAAGCTGATGGAGTGTCAATTTGTTCAATCAGAGTCAACATTTACATACTTTAATTCGACTAAAAGATATTTAAATAATCATGGGAAACCCGTAGCTTTTTATAGTGATAAGCATAGTGTTTTTCGAACAAATAAAAACTCTGGAGCTGGTTTAACACAGTATGGTAGATCCTTAGATGACTTAAATATAGATATTATTTGTGCTAATACTCCACAAGCTAAGGGTCGCGTTGAAAGAGCAAATAGAACCCTTCAGGATCGATTAATTAAAGAGATGAGATTGATTGGTATATCTAGTATGGAAGAAGGCAATAAATACCTTCCTGAGTTTATGAATGCCTTCAATACCAAATTTGCAAAAGAAGCAGTTAACCCTAAAAATATTCATAGAGAATTAGTAGCTAATGAGGATTTGAATGAGATATTTTCTTGGCAAGAAGAAAGAACCCTATCATTCAATTTAACCTTACAATATGACAAGGTTTTATATATGATCAAGGATTCTATAGCCACTAGAAAGATAGCTAATCATAGGGTTTTGGTCTTTGATTATCATGATGGGTCTATCAAGATAAAGTATAAAAATAAACAATTGGAGTTTAGAGCTTTTGATAAATTACAAAAAGTAGACCAAGGTCAGATAGTTGAAAATAAAAGATTAGGTTCTGTATTAAAATATGTAAAGAAAAAGCAGGAAATTAGAGATGAGCAAAGAAGCAGAAGTTCACCATCAAGACAACATTTAGGTGAGATAAGTACTACAAAGATAAGGAAAAAAATAGCTAAAAATATGGAGTTGGAAATTGGTAAATAGCCTAGATATATTAGCTTTTGTTAACTTGTGTAAATAGGACATTTCTAAATTGCAGAGATGAGGACACTTCTAAATTGCGTTTACAAACCTTAAACCCCTCAAAATAGCTCGTATACAAGTTATTTTGAAGGATTTAGAGTTTTTTTAAAATTTTCGGAACATTTGGTTTAATTTTATCAAAACCTCATATCGCTCTGATTTGAGCGAATACTTGACAATAATTAATTGTGTTATTATAGTCCATCAACTTATAGATAGTAATATATGAGAATAAAGGAAGCTCTATGAATGACATTTTATATATTTACTTTAGCAGAGAGGGGAATATTGGACGATCTACGTATTTCTTCTCAACAGCATTTTTACTAGTACCTATAAAGTTTTTAGAGTTTCTCATGCAGGCAGAGTCTACTTCTATGAAACTCTTATTTCCGGTAGCTATTCTTGGGCTTCTTTATATTTCTTTCAATGTTGCTTGTAAACGAACTAATGATATTGGTATTTATAAGCTACACTACCAAATACTATTATATTTATCTATGTTTATACCTTTAGCTGGTCTTCTTCCGGCTTTATACATATGGTTAGCTCCTACAAAAACTAGCAGCACCTTATAAATATATCTATCTTTAATTACAAAACAGTTTTTTAAAAAAATGGAACTATTTATGGAATATAAAATTTATTTAATTCTTTTTAGCTTATTGATACAGAATACTTTGGCACAAAATGACACTTACTTCTATAGTTACGTTATTAACAAAGAAGTAGAACAACAATGTTTTCAAATCTCTAGCAAAAGTGCTTATTGCACAAACACTCAAATTTCTCATAAAACCATTAGCAAAAAGACACACTCCGTATCCAAAAAAGCTCCATTTAGTACTTTATTTCATTTTACAAATATAGAAAGTTCTAGCCTCATAGGAATGGCCTCGATTTCAACAAGAAAAACCATGATTAACACTTTGGAAAGTGGAACTATCTACGATTTTCGAATGACTTTAAGTGGAAACCTTGCGCAAAAAATAATAGATACAAATTCTAATTTATCTTTAGTTTTAAAAGATTCATCTAAAAATATCTTACCAAGCTTTAATACAATCGCCAGCAAGGTCTTAAGAAATAAAGATCAAAATGATCAAGAAACGATAACTATCCAAACTATTTCCCTTGAAATATCTAGCGACCCTATTACTCTTTCTGATCATGAACAAAGTCAACTTTTAAATAAAAGATTAAAAGGAATCAAAATCCCTTACTCTCGTTAATTTTGAATTATAGAGTAATAATCTTCAAGGAAAAAATAAATGAAATATATTATATTTTTTACATTAATTATACATAGTAATTTTACAGAAAATAGTAAATCGGTTCCATTTCATTTAATGCTAAAAAATATGAAAATGACAGAAATTTCTGCAAGTGACTTCATAATGGGCATGCCTAAACTAGAAAATATGTTAAACCGAAACCAAATACCTCAACACAAAGTAACAATATCAAATTCTTTTTATATAGGGAAATACGAAGTAACTCAAAAGCAGTGGAGAGATATTTTGGGTGAAAATCCAAGCCATTTTAAAGGAAATAATTTACCTGTAGAAAATGTAAGTTGGCTAGATGTACAAACATTTATAATAGAATTAAATAAAATAGTAACTTGCAATAATCCAGATACTTTAAGTTTAGTAGATAAATTAGGGGTAAATGCAGTGCCAAGTGGATGCTTTAGGTTACCTACGGAAGCAGAGTGGGAATATTCAGCTCGTGCAGGTGCAATTACTAGCTTTACTTTTGGAGATAGTATAAATCCATATAAGGCTAATTTTAATGGCTATTTCTCTTATCCTGATACAGAAAAATCCTTATTTACCTTCAAAAATACTCCACGAAAAAATCGTAGAAAAGTTTATCGAAAAAAAACGGTTGAAGTAGGTTCTTATATGCCTAATAAATTTGGTCTATATGATGTACATGGTAATGTAGCTGAATGGTGTCATGATTATTATCTTAAAATTGGAGATAACAATAGAACTATTCATCAGATAGACCCTGTAAATACAACAATGTTTAGTCGGCGAATATATCGAGGAGGAGCATGGAGTCATCGTGGGTATAATCTACATCTTTCGTATCGAGATAGTAAAAAGCTAAAAGAAGGATACTCCCATATAGGCTTTCGTTTACTTGCAACACACTGATTTTTCTAACTGGAATCTCTGAAAGATCTTCAAAAGAGTTATTAGATTCATTAAGTATTGAATCAATGCGATTAAAACTAGCTATATAATCATAAGATATGTGGTTCTACTCCATTTAACGCCTTCAATGTATTCCTTATTTAGCGTTTGATTATATCACTCTGTTAAATTTAATCCTACACAACTTTGGTTGTGCATAGTTCTTGATCTGGAAGTCGAGACTCCCCTGTTTGTATCTTGTTTGTCAAAACCTAAGAACAAATCACAAACTAGAAGGTTCTTCTCTATCTAGCGTTTTTACATACTTACTAATTCTCTCCGGGGTCTGAAGTCCATCGGTACGAAAACTCACGTTAAGGAATTTTATATTTAAAATTCTTCTTCTTTAAGTAACTTATACAGCTAGACCAGTGGTTGTCCCCACCAATCTAAACTAAAGTTTTTTGTCGGGGTTGGTCCATCACAATAGATTGAAAAAAGATCCTTTTGAGTTTTGTAAGATAAAATTGAAGGTCTTGTTTTTGATATCGAATTACCATCCAAATCTATTACAAATCTACTCTTATAGAGTATGTTCTTACTTTTAGATGGGGAAATTAAAATTCGTCCAAATAGAAATTTTACATTATCTATTTCTCTCTCTTCTAAATGAAACTGAATCTCTCCAATTCTATTTATAAAAGAATAATTACCGGAGTGATCACAAACAAGTGACAAACCATAAGAAAATGGAGTTACTGATTTTTTACTTTGTCTTAATAAAAAATGACCTTTTTGATTTATAAAGTTGTATCCATCACTTGTTTTTACTGCTGCAAAACCTTGATAAAACTGGTGAAAATGAAGAGCATTATAATATTTATGATCTTCAGCAAAATCAAAAGTTTTATTTAGTAATAACTTACCTTCAATATTTAAATACTGGACTCCCAGATCTTCTGTAACTAAAGTTATAATACCATTACAAACCTTACTAAGTGACTCCTTCATCTCATGAATACCCTTAAAAAGATTAAGATTTATATCCTTTTCCAAAAGCCTTATACCTTGTGAGTTTATAAAGTTGATGTAATTTCTATTTTTTATTAATGCTATTCGTCTACTTTCTATAAACTCCAAACTCATAGGTTTATTAGTAAGTCTATTATTGTTACTATCTATTAATCTTCCATCTTCATCTCTTGATATACCATTTACAAATGGCTTTAATTCAAGTAGTGCTCTTTTTGTTAATTGCTTTTCATTTACATCAATATAGTGATAAGACCTATCATCAAATTGTACTGGGAACCAGCCATCTGCATAACCTGCGACTTTAAGAAAATTACTTTTAAACTGTAATTCTCCATTTAAATTAATAAAATTAAATCCGTCTATAAAAAAAGTTCTATCAATTTCTAGAGGTGCACCAGGGTTTTGGTAAACTTTTCTATAGAGAGCTACAGCAACTCCTTGATTAAATGGTGTAATATCATGGCATTTTAATTTTTGCTTTAGTTTCTTTATTTTTTTAGAACTAGGCTGATCTTCTGCATTCAAATATTCATATTTTTCATATTTTGTTAAGTATGAATCGGATTGAAAAATAACCTTACCTGATTGATCAATAACGCATTGAGTTTTACTCGGTAGTTGAGAAGAATTACTCCAGCATAAAGCCCTACCATATTGATTAAAGCCAGTTTCAAATAATATATCTAAATCGTTTTCCAAACTCAATTCTAATTGAATTAGGTCAATTTCATCTTGAGTACTATAATTAAAGTTTTTCAAGTATTTACCCTTTTTAAAAATCTTATGTTATTTCTTCTAAATCTAAAAGGGGAGTTTTGCCTCAACCCCGCCAAAAATATAAGATAGATTCAAGGGATCTCCTTTTTAAAGAGGTTTGAAGTCCATCGGAACGAAAACTCACGTTAAGGAATTTTATATTTAAAATTCTTCTTCTTTAAGTAGCTTATATACTGTTGATCTAGCTATTCTAAAATTTTTAGCTATTTGGATAGCACTTACACCTTGTTTTCTTTGTTCTAAAACTTTATTTCTATTTATAGAACGTTTACGACCAAACTTAATACCTTTTGACATT
>JAESTY010000237.1 GCA_016763355.1 Immundisolibacteraceae bacterium | reverse complement strand
CTGCAAGCCAACATTCGCGGTCGCGCCAAACTTCGCTTCATGACCGGTCTGGCAATTAAAATGGCCAACACCCTGGGTCGGGCTCAACTACCCCGCTACCGGGAAATGATCGGCGAGTTTCTGGGCTGGAACGAGCTTGCGGATGGCCTGGTGGAAGCCACCGCCCGAGAAGTAGAGCGTCACGCTGAAGAAGAGTTTCTGCTGCAGACCGATAGCGGTTTTAATTTAATTGATACTGCGAAAGAGACCGCTAGCCTGTTTGGTTCGCCCAACCGAGGCATGGTTGGCATATCGATGTTGCGGTTTTTTCTGCCGATGGTGAATACCAAGATAAATGAACTGCTGCGCCTGATGGGTAGTTCCAGCCTGGTGATGACCGTGACCGAAGAGGATTTCAATAATCCGGATATCGGCGAAGAACTGGAGTTTTATATGTCTGGTGCTGAGGTTGGTGGCCGCGAACGTAACCGGGTGATGAAGCTTGCCTGGGATGCGGTGGCGACTCAATTTGGCGGCCGTCAGGAGATCTATGAAATCTTCTTCGCCGGCGATCCCTTCATGGCCCGTCAGCTGCATTACATGACCCCTAAACGTGATCAGTTTGAGGGCATGGTTGATCAGTTGCTGGCCAAACAGAGCTAGGCCGGGTAGAGACCAGACAAATGTCCCGCGCTCTTAAAGCCCTGCTGTTTTCAGCTTTTGTCATTCCCGGCGCGGGTCATTTTTATCTGAAAAGGTTCAAGTCAGGGGTGGCTTTTCTGGTGCTCACTGGCCTGTCGCTTGCCATCATCATCTCGCATTCTTCGCGGCTCGCCAGCCGAGTATTAGAGCAAGTTAACACCGGTGAGATTCGCCTTGATGCCGCAGCCATTAGCCAGGCATTGAATGCTCAACTGGCATTAGAGAGTTCGGTATGGGTCACCATGGCCTGGGGATTATTAATAGCTTCATTTTTAGTTTGCCTGGCAGATGCTTATCGCGTAGGACGAAACCAGCAACCTGAAATTGATACCCAAAAGGCAATCAAAGCGGATAACTATTAGCATCGACTAACCCCAACCCCTAACGATTATCGTATGATCAGCCATCCAATAACAGAACATTCCAGGGGAGTCATGCGATGGAACATTTTCTCGACGCATTCAAACAGTACGCAACTTTTTCCGGTAGGGCCACACCAAGACAATACTGAATGTTTATCCTGTTTTATTTCATCGCCATCATTGCGCTGATGGTGGTTGATATGGTGTTAGGTACGATGGTGCTTTCTGGTCTGTTCAGTCTGGCAGCAATAATACCCAGCCTGAGTATCGCCACCCGGCGCCTGCACGACACCAGCCGTTCTGGCTGGTGGCAGCTGTTATGGTTTGTTCCGTTGATTGGCCTAATCATAATGCTGGTATTTCTGGTGCAGGATAGCCACGATGACAATCAATACGGATCCGGTCATAACGCCGACGAGCCTGTGTTGGCATAACCTTTTTGACTTCGAGTACGCAACGGTAAGTGAGCAAATGCCCAGCAGCCAATAGCCTCTGCAACACCCCTGTTTTTCGGGCTATCTCACTGGGCATTCTGCTTACGACCCCGGTACTTATCGCGGCCGTGAGCGATAAACCCAGTCTGGGTTCCGATGTTTTAACCCTACCGACCACCAAACTAATTGACGTCGCCGACGGGCAACTCTCTGTCACTGCTCAAGCCAGCCCCAGCACTGATTCAATCCAACAGCAAAAAATTATCAGCTGGTTAACTTCCGCCGCAGATTCGATCGCAACCATTTATGGTCGTTTTCCAGTCAAGCATGTCGCGGTCAATGTCATACCTATGGTTCGATCTGGCGGGGAAAAGGGACCCGTTTCATTTGGAATGGTGGAGCGCGATCCAGCTACCCGGGTGAAATTTTTCATTGACCCTGATCAACCGTTACAGAGTTTTATCACCGACTGGACTGCAGTACACGAATTTGCTCATTTGATGCTGCCTTACATCAACAGAGAAGCCGCCTGGCTTTCAGAAGGTATCGCTACCTATTACCAGTACGTCGCCCGGGTTCGTGCCAACGTAATCAGTGAATCTCAGGCGTTCGCCGGACTGATCGCCGGATTTGAGCGCGGGCGACAAAATACCGACGGTTTAACCTCCCTAAGGCAAGATAGCCTGACCATGCGCCAACAAAAAAACTATATGCGTGTTTACTGGAGTGGGGTGGTGTTTGCGATGACCGTCGACATGCAATTGCGCCAGGGGTCTAACAATCAGCAATCTCTTGACTCGGCATTACTCGATTTCCATCATTGCTGCTTACCGACCCAGGGCCCCTGGAGCGCTGTAAAATTTTTATCCAGGCTCGATCAGCTTACAGAAACAGCATTGTTCAGCCAAAACTATCATTATTATGCGGACCGACAGGACTTCCCTTCGGTGACTCACATACTCGAAAACCTCGGTATTTCAACCGATAGCGGCATTATTTGCATCGATGATCAGGCACCATTGGCCTATGTCCGCCAGGCGATAATGACAACCACTGCACCATCAAACTAAACCAAAGTTATCCGTTATTTCATCAATACCAGTTCTGTCAGAGTTAAATTAGTCAACTCCACAGACCTAACGCCTTTGTTGTTATAATTAACCCCAAGTCACCTGACCGCTACACAAACTCCCGAAAACAAAAACAACACAAAAAGAGGACGCATCTGTTGGCAGCCAGCGCTGAAACAATCATCCCAGCTAGCCCTGGTTCATCAGCAAGCGAACCAAAAATACTAGCGTTTGAGTTCCACGGCAGTGGTGTGGAATTTTTCAAAATCTGGATCGTCAACCTCGCCTTAACCATCCTCAGTCTGGGCATTTTTTCTGCCTGGGCCAAGGTTCGGACTCAACGATACCTATACGGCAATACCCGCCTCGATGGCCATGCCTTTACCTATTTAGCCGATCCGGTAAAAATTCTAAAGGGTCGCTTTATAGCCTTCGGGTTTTTATTAGTCTATTCCCTCGCCTGGAATTTTTATCCGGACGCAGGCATGCTTTTACTGGTGATCGGTGTTCTGCTGCTACCTGCTATTCTGGTAGCCGCGACTCGCTTTAAGATGCGTAATTCCAGCTATCGAAATCTGCGCTTTGGATTCAACACCCGATTCACCACCGCCTACCGCATGTTTGCATCGCCGATGATGATTGTGCTTCTGC
The DNA here is from genome assembly GCA_016763355.1 of Immundisolibacteraceae bacterium. Lineage (GTDB taxonomy): Bacteria > Pseudomonadota > Gammaproteobacteria > Immundisolibacterales > Immundisolibacteraceae > QNFC01. The sequence continues at coordinate 3,775 of JAESTY010000237.1, read as the reverse complement.
TCACGGGCCTGGGTTACGGATTGCTGCAATTTGTCGATCTCGATACCTTGATGACTTCGCTTCAGCCCGTTGATGATGAGGTAGAGCAACCAGTCTCTATCAGCGCTGCACAGCTCATCCCGTCAATTTTCTATCTAGTATTACTGCCGTTTATTCCCTACCTGGACTATTTGCGCTCTCATTTCGTCATCGACAACAGCCATTATGGTAACGCGCCTGCCCGCCTGAAAAGCAGCGTCGGTTCTTTCTATGAAACCTACCTGATGTCACTACTAGTCTTCATCGTGGCCATATCGATTGGTATCGCTTTACTGATGGGTATATTTGGCCTCATCTCGCTGTTAGACACTGAAACCAACAGTAACCTGATAGGCGTTGTCGCAGCTATCGCCGGAGTGGTCTCAATGTATGCAATGATGTTTTTCGCTGCCGGCTACTTTCATGCTCGGCGCACCAACCTGATCTACGGAAACGGCTTTTTTGGAGATGCCCAGCTGATATCGAAACTAAAATTCATGCCTGTCAGCTGGATTTTTCTATCTAACACGGTGGCTATCATTTTAAGTCTGGGGCTGCTTATACCCTGGGCTCGAATCCGAATGGCCCGATACGTAGCCGGCGTAACCCATCTTCAATCCAGTAATTTTGCCTTAATTACTGCAGTTGAAAATGCCGGCCAGGGCGCCCTTGGCGAAGGCGTGGTTGATGCCTTTGACCTGGATATTGGGCTTTAACCCAAGCCTGAAATTTGTATGCATGAGCAAGCTTCAAAGCCAACCCAAATAACCGTTAATGGCACCTATTTTGATGGCCATTCTGCCGCCTCCCACCCAGTAACCCTGAGTCTGGACGAGCAGGGACTGTTACACCTGGACCCTACTCATCACCAGCCCATCCCACTCGATGAAATCACCATTGGCAGCCGGATCGGCTCGACACCACGGCGGCTAGAATTTCCCGATGGCGGGCTAGTCGAGACAGGCGACCATCGTTCTATCGAACAATGGCAAAGATCAACGACCAAGAACGGTCATTACGGCTGGATCCATCGTCTCGAAAGTAGTATTGCCTATGGCGCCGGCGCACTGTTATTTATCATCGCTCTAATCTTAGTTAGCTTAATGTGGGGCATCCCCTGGTCAAGCAACTTAATCGCCCATGCGCTGCCGGAAGATATTACTCAAACCATTGGAGATTCCGCCGTTGAATCACTGGATCAGCTAATTTTCAGTTCCTCCGAGCTCGACCCACAACGCTATCAACAGCTCCAGCTCAAATTCCAGCAATTACTCACCAACTCCAACAATCACAAAGGCTACCGGCTAGAGTTTCGCCACGGCGGTGTGATCGGAGCCAACGCATTTGCCTTTCCTAATGGCCTGGTGGTGATGACCGATGAAATGGTTGAACTGGCCGACCTTGACGAGGAACTACTATCAATTTTTCTCCACGAAATTGGTCACCTGGAGCAACGCCACAGCCTCCGGCAAATTATTGCTCATTCCAGTCTGGCCATTCTGACCACCCTGCTCACTGGTGACATCACGGCTGCGAGCTCGTTGGTAGTTGGAGCACCGAACTTATTAATGAAAGCAAGCTATTCTCGAGAAATGGAGACCGAAGCCGACACCTACGCCCTGATTGAAATGGAGCGTTTACAGCTAGCCACTGAACATTTCGCCAATATCATGGACCGGCTGGAATTTGCTATGGTTGAGGCTCAATCAGAGGTTCACACCGAACCAACTGATCCTGATCCTGACGACGAAAACAGTGAAGAGAGCTGGCTGAATAAGGTGGAGTTGCTGGATTTTTTCTCTAGCCACCCACTTACAGAGCAGCGGACCGCTCGATTTCGCCAGGGCAAACCTGCCCCGTTACCAACTCCAACAGCCATTACCGATAGCAAAGCTTACCCGGTCGATTTTATCGCGCTGCGACAGCACTTAAACAAAGGTCAATACCAGCAACTTCATCGGCAACTAGACCATCATTACCAACAGTTTCTTAGCGGCGACGGTAAAGCTGAGATTATTGCCGATAAGGCCTACAACCTGCTCTGTACGTTCACGCCCGAAACCCAGCAACAACTAGAACAATGGGCAGTCGAAATGCCGGGAAGCTACGTCGCCCAATATGCCCTCGGGATTTACAACAAAACGCTGGTTAGTATTCGTCGTGACGGACGCTACTGGCGACATATCCCCGAACAAGACCGGGTAGCAATGGAAAACCACACCAAAGTCGCTGAAACGCACTTTCTCAATAGTTTAAAAATTCAGCCTGATTTCACCCTGGCGCAGGCTAGCCTCTACTCATTGGCCTCATTCAGTCGCTATGACGACACAGATGAAGAAACTTTAATCACCGAGGCCCTAAAAACTAATCCGGCCAGCTATATTTTGAACCGTACTAAGCTGTTTTACCTGCAACCGCGCTGGGGTGGCAGTTACCCTGAGATCAACGATGCACTTAAAGGCATCCATAAACAGATACAACAAAACCCGGAGCTTGCGGCCCTAACCGGTGTTATTTTCCATTACAAAGCTCTCGATTATGATCGCAACCAACACTACCGCGGCACAGTCAGACTCGAAAGTGCGGCCATCAATCGTGGGCACAAGAGCTGGTATTTTGCCAATCGTGCCGATGCTTTTAGTAAACTGGACGAACCCGAGCTAGCCCTGATTGACTATAACAACGCCATTCAACTATTCCCGGAAGATCCCCAGCTATATATCGACCGTAGCAGTGTTCTGCGAGACCTTCGCCAGCTCGAATCCGCACGGCAGGATATTGAAACCGTCCTCACAATTACCCCCTACGATGAGGACGCCCTGGAGACCCTGGCCAACTTTCAGATCAAAGCAGGCAACCATCAAACAGCGCTTGGTAATTTTCAGAAAATCCTCGTAACGCAACCGGGCAATGCCAACGCCCACTTCCGTATTAGTAAATTACTCACTCGAGACTCAGGTCAGCAGGAAGCCGCTTTGCAGGCAAGCCACAAAGCCATCCAGTTTGGCGATGACTCGCCGCACTACTGGTACCAATATGCCTATCTCACTGGCACTGCCCAAAACTGTGCCTTCCCTGGCGCAGCTAAGACCTATTTAAGACTCTGCCAGAACAGCTGGTGTTCCGAGACTAACCTCCGATGGGTGAAACAAAAGCAAACCGAGCTGGCCCAACAGAACCTGTGCGCTAATAGCCAATAAAGCTACTGCTAAGCCATGTCAAATTCTGCCTCCTGCCCTGCTCTGCTAATTTCAGCCCCCGCATCTGGTCAGGGTAAAACTACCCTCGCAGCCGGGTTAGCTCGCTACTACCAACAGCATGGCCGACAGGTTCGGGTGTTCAAAACCGGACCTGATTTCATCGACCCCACCATCCTCGAGCAGGCTAGCGGACACCCTGTTTATCAACTCGATTTGTGGATGGTCGGTGATCAACGTTGTCGCCAATTATTGTTTGAGGCATCGCTCGAAGCAGATTTGATTCTGATTGAAGGCGTGATGGGATTATTTGACGGCAATCCCAGCAGCGCCGATCTGGCACAGACCTTTGGCCTGCCGGTACTGTTGGTGATTGATGGCTCGGCAATGGCCCAAACCTTTGGCGCAGTGGCGCTGGGCCTTGCCGACTATCGTGGCGCGCTTACCATTGCCGGTGTGGTTGCTAATCGGGTCGCCGGTCCGGGCCATGCCACCATGCTGCAGCAAAGTTTGCCGGTTTCTATCCCCTGGTTTGGGGCAATGATGAACAATCATCAAAT
>JAESTY010000236.1 GCA_016763355.1 Immundisolibacteraceae bacterium | reverse complement strand
GACGTATTAACGATGCAATCAAGCTTGCCGGTAAGCTCGTCCATTTTCTCAAATTCAGACATGTCATAGATTGGCAATTGCTTGAACTGCTCAACGATCTTGTCTTCGCTGCCACCGCCTTCTAACCACATTTTTTCCATCACCGCGTGGTCGTCGGGTTCGTCGGCCATATCGTATAGCATGCGGCCGGCCGTAGGATCCGGTATCCACTCAGCGTCAAACGCCCAAACTTTAGTTCCAACCTGTTTAAACATCAGTAGGCTCCGTTTTTTTATCGTCCCTGGTTTCGCCCTGATAGCCGATGGCTCATGGGGAACACAACTATAAAGTATGCCCTTAAACTCCAGTTTAACCACTGTGACCTATATTGATAGGCGGTGAAAGGCTGGATTTACTGGCAATCAAAACCGGTAAATAAAACTAGATGATTAAATAAGTTAGATATGTCGATGGTAAACTCGATACCAGCCCATAGTGGTACAGACCGACCTCGAAAAAGAAAGCTATTTATTCTCCAAAACCACCCCGAAGCCCCATTGATAAAGGGTTCAGAGCGGGTATCATTCGCGCTAACATTTACTTTCCATCCGCCTACCTGGAGGATCTGCTAATGGCAGTTCAGAAGGATTTACTAACAGTTGATGATGTTCATGGTGCCTGGTGCATCATCCCAACCCCCTCGAAGCCTGAAGCCTCCGAATGGCAGTGCGAAGACTCTGTCGACTATGACGAAGTTGCCCGCTCTGTTAATGGCCTAATTGAATCCGGTGCCGACGCCATCATGGCGCAGGGTACTTTCGGCGAAGGCGCTACCCTGACCTGGGCCGAAAAAAGCAAGATGATGGAAGTGATGGTGGAAACCGCCGCTGGCCGTATTCCGGTTTTTGTTGGCGTCACCACCCTCAACACCCGTGACACCATCACCCAGCTCAAGTTTGCCCGCGATATTGGCGCCGACGGCACCATGCTCGGTGTTCCCATGTGGCAGCAGATCGACGTGCCCAGTGCAATCAAGTTTTACCGTGATGTGGCCGAAGCTGTGCCAGAAATGAACATCGCTATCTACGCCAACCCAGAAGCGTTCAAGTTTAATTTCCCGACCCCGTTCTGGGCCGGCGTTGCTGATATTCCACAGGTCATCACCTGTAAATACATCAACATTGCCCAACTCCATCTGCACACCATGGTGTCACGCAAAAAAATCCGTTTTCTGCCAATCGAATTCGATCACTATGACGCCGCTCGCCTCGATCCTGAGTTCCACACTGCCTTCTGGTCGCCCTGTGCCAATGGTGGTCCAGAACTGACCATGCATGTCCGCGACACGGTTAAAGCGGCCATCGCTAGCGGTGACTGGGGCGAAGCTGAGAAAGTCTGGATGCAGATCGTACCGGTGATCGGCAATCTGATGCCCCCAGGCGGATTCCCTGAATTCTCGCGCTACAACATTCAGCTCGATAAAGCCCGCATCAACGCCTCGGGCTGGATGAATGCTGGCCCCTGTCGTCCTCCCTATATCGACGCCCCAGAGGCTTATCTGGAAGGTGCTCGCAAGGCAGGCGCCGGTTGGGCAGAGCTTAATGAAAAACTTAAAGCTGGCACGCTCTAAACATCGAGCCATTGAGTCAGTAGCCAGACCATCGATCATGGTCACCGGCTAACAGGGCGGCGCTGGGTTAATACCCACGCCGCCTTTTTTGTGGGCGTTTATTTTATTAGCGATTTCGATGCCCCAACAACCTAACGGGAGATCAACCATGAGTTTAGTGATTGAGCATCATAAGGCAGACCTGGGCGATGTTAGCCTGCACTACCTGCTGGCCGGCAACGGCGAACCGCTGGTACTCCTGCATGGCTGGCCACAGAGCAGTCATGAGTGGCTGCGGCTAATGCCCTATCTGGCGGATAACTATCAGCTCATCGTCCCCGATCTGCGAGGCCTGGGTGATTCCAGCAAACCGCATACCGGATACGATAAAGCGACCATTGCTGCAGATATCTATGGCCTGGTTCACGACCAGCTTGGTCATGACACCATTCGCCTGGTGGGCCACGACTGGGGCGGCGGAGTCGCCTATGCAATTGCCGGTCAATACCGGGACTGGGTATCCCAGCTAGCCATTTTAGAGATGGTCATGCCTGGGGTTCCACTGCCCGGAGCAGGTGAACTTCTGGGTAGTTTCTGGCATATGTCTTTTCATGGGGTTCGGGATTTACCTGAGGCTTTAATTCAGGGTCGAGAGCGCACTTATATCAGCTGGTTCTTTAACAATTTCGCCTATAACCCAGCGGCAATTACCCCTGGCGACCTGGATGAATACGAACGCTGTATCAGCCAGCCTGGCGCACTAAGGGCAGGCTTTGAATACTATCGAGCCAGACCCGAAGATGCGGTCGCTTTTGCTACAGCAGCCCAACAAAAACTGACTATTCCGGTACTGGCTTTAGGTGGCGCTACCTGCATGGGTGATGCGGTGAAACTCTGTATGGAACAGGTAGCCGAATCGGTAATCGGCGGGTCTATCGCCGAATGCGGCCACTGGATTCCGGAAGAACAACCAGAGCAGCTTGCCAACCAGTTGAAGGCTTTTTTTGGCTAACCACAAATAACCGCCAACAACTGTAAACGGTGGTTGACAAGATCCTGAGATTGAACAACAGTGGTAACAGGAGAACCATCTGGTCATGCGAGTAACAACAACTAAACCGCACGACCTTTTTTTTAGCACTATGGAGGAGAACCAGTATGAAATTCGTCTCATTCAACCTGATGTCCTACCGGGATCTACCAGCAGATTTTGAACAGAAACATGACAGCGTTTGGGTAACACCGCCCAAAACTCTGTATGACCCGCGGATCGGTCACGACACCTACCACGACTATATCGATGCGCTGGAATACAGTATCGATTTAGGCTACGACGCGGTCGGCGTGAATGAGCACCATAGCAACGCCTATGGGTTAATGCCCTCCCCCAACCTGCTAGGTTCTATTCTGTCGCGCAAAATTCGCCATTCTGATACGACTTCATTGATTGTGCTCGGCAATAGTCTGGCGCTCTATAACCCGCCAATTCGAGTTGCCGAAGAATTTGCCATGCTCGACGTACTCACCGGCGGCAAGTTTATCGCCGGTTTTCCAGTCGGCACCTCCATGGATACCAATTACGTTTACGGTATTAATCCTTCCGAGTTGCGCGAACGCTATTACGAAGCCCACGACCTGATCATGAAGGCGTGGACCACTGACGAGGTGTTTACTTGGAACGGTAAATACAACCAGCTGCGATATGTAAATACCTGGCCACGGGTCGCCCAGGACCCCCACCCTCCAGTCTGGATCCCCGGTGGGGGCAGCATCGAAACCTATGATTTCTCGCTGAAAAACAACTACTCGTTCTCTTATTTGAGCTACTTTGGCCATAAATACGCCAAGAAAGTGATGGGACCTTTCTGGCAGCGGGCCGAAGAACTCGGCCTTGATGACAATCCCTACCGGGCCGGTTATTGCCAACTGGTCTGCGTATCTGAAACCGACGAATCCGCCGAGAAAGAGTACGCCGAACACGCCATGTACTTTTTTGCCAAATGCATGCATATCGATCCACGTTTGGTTGAAGCACCCGGTTATCGCACCGTCGCCAGCCTTAAAGCCGGTCTACGTTCGCAGCTTGACGGTAGTGCCAAATTTGGCTCCCAGCTGGCTGGCGAAGGACTCGGCTGGAAAGACTTTATCGAACGCGGCTACATCATTGCCGGCTCGCCCGATACGGTGGCCGAAAAACTCAAAGAAGCCGCCGAAGAGCTGCATGTTGGCAACATCATTTTGATTAACCAGGTTGGCTCCATGCCCCGCGAACTACTAATGAAAAACCTGCAGATGTTCGCCGAAGAAGTGATGCCCAAACTTCAGGATACCTGGCCCGAATGGGACTCCAGCGACTACTGGCCCAGCGGTTTCGCCGATAGCTATTCCACCCCCGACGACCAAGCCAACAAACAGGAGGCATGATCATGGCACAACCCAGTGAAATTCAGATTCAGGTTAATGACCATGTGTCCATGGCGTTGCTGGTGGCCGGCGAAGGCGAACCGGTTATCTATTTACATGGTGCCGGCGGCCTGTTCTGGGACCCCTACCTGGATCAACTCTCGAATCAGTTCAAGGTTTACGCCCCCTTCATGCCTGGGGTCGGTAACTCCACCGGACTCGAGACCATTCGGGATATCTGGGGACTGGTCTTAACCTATTACGACCTGTTCGACGCGCTGGAGATCGATGCGGCCAATATTGTCGGCCATTCAATGGGCGGCATGATCGGCTGTGAACTGGCCGCCACTGATCCCAGCCGGGTCAAACGACTGCTACCCATCGCCCCGGCTGGATTATTTGATCTTGAAAACCCGATGGGTGATATCTTTGCCATGCTGCCGGAAGAACTGGCTCAGCGCATTATTCTCGATACCGACTCAGAGATTGCCAAAGCCATGTTCGCCATGCCCGATGATATGGACGAAAAGGTCGCCATGGTGATCACCCAAATTTCAACTTTGAATGCGGCTGCCAAGTTTCTCTGGCCACTACCGGATAAGGGGCTTAAAGACCGCCTATATCGAATTAAAGCACCGACCACGATCATCTGGGGTAAACAGGATGGCCTGATTCCGGTGGAATATGCCGAGGTATTTCGGAGCAAAATCGCTCATGCCGACCTGCAGCTAGTTGACCAGGCATCACATACGGTACAGCTGGAACAGCTGGGCACTTGTCTGGAACTCACTCTGCAATTTTTAACCGCTGACAACCTGACCCAGGTCGCCTGATAGTCAAAAAAGCCTCAATCAATAGCGATGGAAAGAGTTAGGCCATCGCTATTGATTGATTTCAAAATTAGAGTCACAAACCCGTCCATAAAAATCTGGCTGAACTGTTGATTCATCGTCGGCTGTTGATTCATCGTCAGCTGCTGAAATATCGGCAACTCTGCATCAACTCCAGCATTAATCATCGACCAACCACCAAAGCCAACCCCCCGTTAACCCGGTTTCCATTTTAACTATCTGTTATATATAAATAATAAATTATGGCATCGGTATTGCTAACAGTTTGGTAACCAGTACAAATAGATACCAAACTGTTAGCAACCCGATCAATCATTTAGCCATAGAGAGCTTAAGTGAAATTTATTCCTCCTTCCCTCATCTGCTCAATACTTGTTATTCACTCCGGTAACGCCGCTGCCATGGTTGCCACGCCGGTCTCGGTCACAGAACCTTCAAGCTTTGCCATTCTTGGCCTGGGTATCGCACTATTTATCCTCCAGCGTCGTCGCTGAAAAGATTCAAACAACAAAAAAACCAGCAGTTGCCGGCTTTTGTTGTTTACGAATCACGCCACTTAAAGCTGATCTAATAGTCTCGATAATTCCTCCGGTGATCGATTACAGACTAGCAATCGTTCGCAGCCTGCCTGACGAGCCCGAATCACCCGTTGGTGTAGATCACCCACCGCACTAGCCCCAGCCATACTCAAGTCATCACTGTGAATCACACCGTTAAATCCAAGCGCTCTTAACTGCTCTATCCAGAAGGCCGAGTAACCAGCTTCGTCGGCATCAATTTCTGGATAGCTGACATGGGCCATCATCACCCCATCCAGGCCTGCTTCAATCAAAGTTCGGTAGGGCGCCATATCGGCCGCCAATTCGATCAGACTGCGCTGATCGACCGCATGTTCATGGTGACTATCTGCCACCACACCGCCGTGACCAGGGAAATGTTTGGCGACTGCCGACACCCCACCGGCATGTAATCCGGCCATCATCTGAGCGCCCAACACCCCGACCACCTGCGGGTCGGCATCAAAAGCCCGGTCGCCGATCACCTCACTGATCCCCCAGTCCAGATCCAGCACCGGTGCATAGACCAGGTCAAAGCCAATCTCGGCACATTCCTGACCGACAGTTCGACCATGTTCAAATGCGGCCTGCCGAG
>JAESTY010000235.1 GCA_016763355.1 Immundisolibacteraceae bacterium | reverse complement strand
CTGCCGCCACGTGGCAGTGCATTACCGCAACCGAAAGTATGATGGAAGGGATTCGGAAAGCAGCGCATAAAGGCGATAAAGCCATTAAGGCCGTCAGAGACCTTAAAATTCATGGTCTCTTTGAAGAACTGCAGCGCGGTGGCCCATTCTTCAAACGACACCACCACATGACCCAAACGGGCAATGTTGGCAACCGTGGGTGTGTAGGTTGTACCCCGTTTAAGCTGGGTACAGAACAACTCCAGACAAAGCCCGCTGGTGGGCTCCTGAAAACGAATCGTGCGGTGCTGATAGGTTTGCTCACACTCATCAGGAGACACATCAATGAGTTTTAAACCAGCTGCTTTCAGGTGCTCGATCGCTACCGGAAACTGACTCTCATCTTCAAGTTCCCAGGCAACCCGTTTCAGGCCCGGCTCATCGGCTTGATACAAAATAATGTTGTGATGATCGTCACTACAGGAAAAAAACGCAGTGCCATCATCAGCCTGTTCATTAAGTTGCAGGCCAACCACATCGCGATAAAAGGGCACCGATTTTTCAAGGTCGGTAACACCCAGTGCCACATAACCCAATTTTAAATAACGAATCATTGTCATCTCCTCTTTCTGGTAGCTAACTGCTACCAGCGATCATTTCAATTCTAATTTTTCTATGGCGCTGATAAGCACCGGCAAGCGATCACAGAATAATACTAATCTGCCCTTGCGGCCGCAGTGCATGCAGATCCAAAATCACCCGTTTGCTCTTGATTTTAAAACTATCACCGTCCGGCACCAGGATCTGTTTAACGTGGCAAACAAACTCATCCATGCCCCGCTTGGCCCGGAAAACCAGCTGGTTATATTCCACCAACACCTGCTCGGCGTCCTGTTCAACAATGCGGACGTTGGTGATGATGTGCCGCACTTTAGAACGCGGCCACTCAACGTGAGCGGTGCGTTTGGTCAGACGAATAGCCCGTTGGGTTAAGCGGTGAAAGTCATCATTAATGATGAAGAGCGCGGTGTGTTTATCCGCTTCAGGATTCTCAATCGGTGGCACCAGGTACTCACCATCTTCGGTGAACAGCGGATACCACTCTTTCATCCGCCAACTGTCTAATAAATCAGCTTCGTGATATAAAAAATCTTCGACCTGTTCACGGCTAAAAACAGCCATAACTTGCTCCCTTAAATTCTATTTTTGATTCGCACTTAATGACGAATGAATGGCGACTTAACTGTCAACGTCGGTCGCCATTAGCTGGTTCCATCTACGCCAGAAACTACGCATCTGTAATTCATCATCGCCAGTGTTCTCCGGGCGATTCATGCCTTTGGAAATATCATTCCAGACCACCTCGGGCAGGTTCTGATAACCCATCTGGCAGATCTGCAACATCTCCACATCATCCGGGGTAGCAAAACCAGCTGGACCGAGAAATTCAAGGAAGTTGTACTGACGATACTTGCGCACATCAGGGTGCTCTTCCTTGGGTGCCAGTGACACGGCGCTGACTTCCAGGTAATCAGTCGTAATCGGCTGGAAGGTACGAATGGTCAACGCCATGATGTCGTTGATCACCAGATTTGGAAAAATCAAAATATTGCGGTTTTTCTGGGCAATACGCTTGGCGCGTTCCTCACCGTGACGCTCAACCAAATCTTCCATCAGGCCTTCAACCGCAACCTTGCCCTCATCACCCCACTGCGGCACCCACTGTGCAACCGGGCGACCCCAGGGCGCGCCATATTCAATCACTGCATGGCCATTACCCAGCGAATAACAACGCCCACCCACATCGGTCGGGTTGAAATCGGTACGGAAGGTGCCGTTAGTTGCCTGTAGATAATCAAAATAGGAAGCATGAGCAGTCACCGCGTGGTAGCCGTCTGCACTATTTTCCAGCAGCAGCTTCCAGTTGGCTTCCATGGAGTATTCCTGGCGGCCTTCGGTAACTTCCATACCGATCGCTGACTGGTCAGCAACCAGGTCGATCATACCGGCTGCATCAGCCAGGTATTCCACCAGTCCACCGGCACCTGTGTCGAAATTAACAAAGATGAAATCACGATAAACATCGCAATGAGCGACTGTGGTCAGATCTTTCTTACCGTCATCAAAGAAGCCATCCGGGAAGCCACTGTCAGCTGGCTGGCCAATCATTTTGCCAGCAGTGTTGTAAGTCCAGCCATGGTAAGGGCAGACGAAGGCTTTGGCATTACCATCGGGCTCGCGGCAAATCATCGCACCACGGTGAGTACAGGTGTTAAAAAACGCTCCGATGTTGCCTTCATTATCCCGAGCAATGACTACTTCTCGGCCACCAATTTTGCGCGATACGAAATCATTAGGATTGGGTATTTCTGAGGCATGGGCCGCATATAACCAGCAAGTACTGAAGATTTTTTCACGTTCTGCAGCCAGTACTTCATCACTGGTGAAAGCTTTGCGCTGCACCAGGAATTCACTGTTTTCATGGTCGTCACGGATAAAACCGTCAGCTCCACGTTCTAATGGTAAGTTCATCGATTCCTTCCTCTTTGGTAAAAATTAGATTCGCTGATACCCGCATAAACACTACGAATATCTATCCTGTTAGTTTCCGCTTCAGCTAGGCCGGTCGGACGGGTATTTACTGCTCTTTACCTCTCAAAGAATGCAAAAAACCGAACCCAGCGCTGACAGGTTTTAACTCATAACGATAAGACGATAAATTAAACCCGAAAAAGTATCCTAAAAATAGCCCGCATTAACATATTACTTTCGCCTTAGTCCCAGCTGCCAGCTACATCATACTGGTTAGTCGGTCCCACTCGGTCTCCCAGGCAGTCAGGTGATTAGTGGCCTGAGACTCCGGCCGGGTGGTCACGAGAGTCTGGATGAGTTCACGAATTCGATGCTGCTCTTGTTGGTATTGATCCGGGCTAAAATGGCCTGCAAAAAAGGCTAGCCGCAACCAGACCGCATAAGTGGTCAGTGCATCGGTTTCATTATAGGCAACAATCCGATCAAGCTCGCCATTGAGCCAGAGTGAGGCAACTTGCTGGCCGTCGGTTTCCATCTTGCCGGGAATACCGGACACCACCGCCAGCTCGTGCAGTGAGGGAGTCGATTTACCCCAGCCGCCGACCACTTCCTTAATATCGACGTGGGCATCGGTGCCGCGGGCGAAGTAATCAACCCCTTCCCAGGGCTTGTCTGGACGACGACAAAACTCGGTTGCCTGAATGCCATTACGCACGCCACGCTGTAACAATATTTTCAGATCAGCTGAGTTTGAGTTGTAACCCACCAGCTGTGGTTTGTGGTCCCCAACCGCCTCCAGAAAAGTGCTGATGATATGGGCCTCGCTGGCCTGTTCAGGATCATCAACATCCCGGGGTAGCGACAGCAGATTTAACGACACATGGCCGTCAGGTCGGGCAGTCCTGACCACTGCCGAAATCGACACCAGTCGGCAGACAATCGTTTTCAAATAAGGCATGCGACTGTTTGGAAATTGTATCATAACGATGCGTATTATGGGCAGGCTGCCATGTTTTCCCAATGGAAAATGCTTTAAGAAAGTAAAGCATGTAAAGTATGCAAAAATGATAAGGTTTACGATTCATGACAGATCTG
>JAESTY010000234.1 GCA_016763355.1 Immundisolibacteraceae bacterium | reverse complement strand
CCAATAGCATAGTCAAAACCTGGCTTCTGCTGGTCACCGCCGTGTTGTTATTGCTGCCAGCCAATCTCTACCCGATATTGACGCTGGTCTATTTTGGCAAAGGCGAGCCAGATACCATCATCGCCGGGGTTATCCACCTGCTGCACGCCGGCATGGTGCCGATTGCGCTGCTGGTTATTGTCGCCAGCAATTGCGGTGGCCGTGATGAAGCTGGTCGGCTTTAGCGTGCTGCTGTTAATCGTGCAATGGGGCTGGCGGCTGAGCAGGCAGCAGTGCACCATCCTCTATCGTTATGTCGAATTTATCGGCCGCTGGCCGATGCTGGATCTATTCATGATTTCTATCCTGGTGACCCTGGTGGATCTGGCCGCGATTGCCACCATCACCCCCGGCGCCGGCGCATTTGCCGGTGTGGTGGTGACTATGTTGGCAACCAGCAGTTTTGACCCGCGACTGCTATCGGATCTACCCAATCCTGAACAAGAACCCAAACAAAATCCCGAACCGAATCCCAACCAAAATAAAAAACAGGGGCGCGACCATGGCTGAAGTTGAAATTCCAGACGCATTGGTTGAAAAGCGCAAAGACCTGCCGATCGTCTGGTTATTACCTTTCATCGCGCTGAATGAAGGCCCACCGCTGGATTCCAACGTGCCAGGACTGCGCCTGAATCTTGAAGCTGATGCCCTCGGTTCATTATTTGTAGACGCGCCGGTGATATACAGCGACTTCACCATTGGCTCGGTGCAGGCCTACGGATAGCTGCGGCGTGGATATCAATATATACATCAAACCCGAATTCACCGATCTGGTCAGCGCCGGCAGTCGCTTCTATAACAGTAGCGGTGTGTCATTCAGCGGTGATGTCATTGGCTTCGAGTTAACCCTCGATTCCCTGGCTTCATTACTGGTGGGCGGCATTAAGCTGCACAACGACCATAATCGAGACACCGCGTTGGCCGCCAATGGCGATGGCTATCAACTCTATGACAGCTTTGAATCCACCAAGGCTGGCGAGTTTATATAGCTGCGCCTACCGACCGCAGAGGGACTGACCGCCGGGCGCACCCAGATTAAATCAAGGGTCATGTGATCGGCCGCATTGACTCCCTGAGCTTGGCCGGCGGATCGAAGTGGTTTTCACCATTGCATTGGTCAGGAACTGGAGGATGGATCCATCCTCAAACAGATTCGCTGTTCTGTTCTCTAATGATGCCTAAATTGACAATCGGTCTGCTCCAACTAACGGCAAAACCACCGCCTACGGCCATCGATGTAATAGCAACCAATCTAATTAGCGTCGGTAAAAAATCTATAACCCTCACCGATGCTAATCCTTTGTGGAATATAAACAATGTTCAAAAACAATAATCGCCATGGGGGCGACACAGGGAGCAGTCACCGAGCTTTACACCAACAGTAGGCGCCATGAGGCGACGAAAAAACTGGATGTTCTGAAGAAGCAGATACTCATACCCCTGGGGGACTTCCTGCGGAGTGTTCAGGGTTTTTCAGAGGTTTCCTAAATGCTTGCCAAAATACAGATGATCAACCAATCCATTTTTTAGTTTACCGATGTTGGGCATGTCACCCCATTTTTCAAAATCGAATTTCTTTAACACCGAGATACTGGCCAGGTTTGAAGACAACAGTATCGCAATTAAGGACTCAATTTTTAGCTCAGAACAGTTATCTATTGCGTGTTGTATCAGCTGTGACCCGATACCTTTGCGCTGATACTGGTTGTCAATGTAATAGCTTATTTCTGCGGTTTTCGAAAATGCAGATCGCCCAAAACGGTAGGGACTTAACGCAACGTAACCGACAATGTCTTTATCAATGGTTGCCACATAAATAATGTAGTGATCGCCGGTATGCAGTCTTAACCAGGGCAATTTTTCCTGCAAGGAAACAGGCTGCTCATCGGCTGTTTGTGACCCGGCACTCACCGCTTGATTATATAGTCGAACAATATCTTCGTAGTGATCTGCTGAGGCTTGGGTAATCATTGTTGGCGGCGAGTCAGCCTTTAACCTGGCGATTTACAAGCATCAGGATAACCTCGCATCCATTAATCAACGGCGTCCTCGCATCCCACCTATAGTGCCACGCATCCCGCCTAACAAGCCTGAGATTACAACATTGCGAGAACCGATTTCAAAGTAGAGTCTAGACTCTTTCATCAGCCGCGCAGAACGCAATAAATATTGCGATCGTTTTGCTTTAAGCCTTAAAGCGTGGTGGCCTGACGTAGGTTGCCGACAGTAAGAGATCGCATCGCAACCTCACTAATAGCACAACACATAAATCATCGATGGAGATTCGCCGTAAGTATTCGTTCTTTTCTACTATGGTCGCTGTTTTTAGTCATTGCCCTTAACGGCTGCGCCGCCGAACAGAAACGGGCCGCCCCGCGAGCTTATGCCCCCGCACCTGTTGCGAGCTCCTCAAGTTCAACGACGATGCCAATGGAACAGGTCACGAAACATCACTCCCGCTAGATTAGCGATGTGGTGAAGAGCGGCAAATACAAACACATGATGATCGATGCCGTGGTAATGAAGCCGATGCCGCAAAATTTAACCGCAGATCAACAGGCTCGTCTGCAGGACCTGTTCACGGTGTTTGACCAAGTATTAGCCGCTGAAATTTCTCAGAAAATCTCCGTTGTGAGCACACCTGACGCCAACGTTGCACGGCTCAAGCCAACCATCACCGGCCCTCCCAGCGCCATGCAGGGCATGAAGGCCTACGAGGTTGTGCCGATCGCCGCAATTCTGGGCGGTATCAAAGCGGCGACTGGCACCCGTGCCAAAAAAGTCGAGGTGTCGCTTGAGGCCAAACTGGTTGATAGTCTGTCTAACGAGATAGTCGCTGCGGTGAAGAGCAAAGGCCTTGCCGAGCAAGCCGACCGCGTGCAAGCCAGTGTCGAAGATGTACGCGAGATTCTCACCGAATGGGCGAAACAGGGCGCCAAAAATGTCGCCGGACTGTTTAACTAAATAGTCGTCTTATTGGCCATCCACTGAGGCTTAACTTTACGCAGCCAGAGAAAACACAAAAGGCTTAGCGCCAAAACGATAGGCCTTTGATTTTAAAGGGTAAAACCTATCCGTAGACCTGATAAATTAATCAACAACTTGTGTTGGACAGCTGACAATAAACAGGTTCTTGACAATATTAATCAAATTAATTTAAACCACTAAGGGGAACACCATGGAATCCCTTAATGCCAGTGATGCCAAACGCGAATTTGGGGAGATGCTCCTCAAGGCCCAAAAAGGCCCGGTAGGAATTAACAAGAATGGTAAACCTGTGGCTGTTATGGTCTCAGCTACGGACTATGCCGATATTGAAATACTCAGACGCACTCTGATTCAACAAGAAGTTCAAAAAGGGCTGGAAGACATCGAGGCAGGCCGGGTTGGCCGTGGTTCTGAAGTTTTGCAAAGCCTAAGAAAACAAATTCTTGAAGCCGATTTATAAATTCTCAGAACAGGCGCAGCAAGATTTAACCCATATCGTCGACTACACATTAAAGACTTGGTGGCAGGATCAGGCACACAGCTATATCGATGGTTTAGAAGCTCGCGCAAAATCCCTTGCCCAAACCCTCCAAATCGCCAAGCTATATCCAGATATTCATGAGGGCTTACGCTGCTTTCCCTATGAAAGCCACCTGCTCTACTTTATAGAAGCCACTCACGGCATTAACCATTGTGCGAGTACTTCATGAAGGCATGAATCCAGCGCTTCATCTAGAAAACGTCCAGGACTAAACAAGACCTTTGCAAATGCTCAACCGAAATTGAAGGAATCAATGACTCATGAGACTAGGGTGCAATGCAGGTGGACTTGCTAACTAACAGCTCTGTAAGCGGGCAAATGCGGGGTAATTTTTTAAAACCACCAAAAAAAGGCTCAGCGCTAAAAAACGCTGAGCCTTTAATTTTAAATGGTGCGCCCGGAGAGATTCGAACTCCCGACCGCCTGGTTCGTAGCCAGGTACTCTATCCAACTGAGCTACGGGCGCACACGTAAACTGTGATTCGGTCACTGTGGAAATCTACGCACAGAGCCGATGCTAATACGGTGTTATGGCGGACGAGTATTATCTCGATTTACCGCCTTATTGTCAATTTAAAATAGAAACCAGACGTTAAATATAAACGCAGTAATCTTTTAAATATCAACAACTTAAATGGCGGAGAGGGAGGGATTCGAACCCTCGATGGGCGATTAACCCATACTCCCTTAGCAGGGGAGCGCCTTCAGCCACTCGGCCACCTCTCCGTTACTACACTAAACTCTAAACTTGCTGATCCACTTCCGTCGAATTTATCTATCAGTGACCTCGATCGGCAAAACAGTGATCACTAAACTTTTTATCGAACCAATTCAGCCCAGTAGGAAAACATTTTCAGTCGCTATCCCAGGGGGCGCATAGGATACCGTTGCGGCGGGTCAGGGTAAAGCCGAAAAAGGCCAAATTTAGTGCAAAAAAAAGACCCTTATCGGGCCCCAATTTATATGACTACTCGTTATAAGCTTTTATTCTGAATGAACAACCGACAAACGGGCTTCAGGCTGCTCTAGTTGGGCAGGCTGAGATGATTGGCCTGCCTGTTCTTCCTGAATTCGCAGGAAAATTTCTTCGCGGTGAACCGCAACTTCCCGGGGTGCACTTACACCAATGCGAATTTGATTACCCTTTACCCCCAAAACCGAAATTTTGATGTCGTCGCCGATCATCACGGACTCTCCAATCCGCCGAGTCAATATCAGCATCCCTCTCTCCTTTTTTAGTCTCTCCCTAACCAGGCCAAAGCCGAGTCGTCTACTAAGAATACTGAAGGATAGTTATTTATAAATCAACACATTAGCTAATTTATTACTGACCAGACGGTCAGTCAGCCTTCTGTTGATCAAGGCCAAACTCTCGATGCAAAGCACGCACGGCAAGTTCAAGATACTTTTCATTAACAACAACCGAGATTTTTATTTCTGATGTTGAAATCATCTCCACGTTAATGCCTTCATCCGAAAGCGCCTTAAACATGGTGCTAGCGATGCCGGCATGGGAGCGCATGCCCACACCAACCACCGAAACTTTCACAATACGGTCATCACCATGGACATCACGGGCCTTTAATTCGGTGGCTATCGGTGCCAGCAAATCCATGGTCTGCTTGAAATCGTTACGATGCACGGTAAAGGTAAAGTCAGTGGTGCCATCAGCTCCGGTATTCTGAATAATCATATCAACTTCGATATTCTCGTCGGCAACCTTACCGAGAATGGCATAAGCCACACCCGGACGATCAGGCACGCCGCGGATAGTTATCTTGGCTTCATCTTTGTTAAAAGCAATGCCAGATATGAGCGCCTGTTCCATCTTTTGTTCCTCGAGTGTAATCAGGGTGCCAGGACCATCTTTAAAAGTTGATAGTACTCGTAACGGCACCTGGTATTTGCCGGCGAACTCCACTGAACGAATCCGCAAAACCTTGGCACCAAGACTGGCCATCTCCAGCATTTCTTCAAAAGTGATTTTTTCCAACCGTCGGGCATCGGGCTCTATCCGCGGGTCAGTCGTATAGACTCCATCGACATCCGTATAGATCTGACATTCATCGGCTTTAAGCGCTGCTGCCAGCGCCACTGCTGAGGTATCTGAACCACCTCGACCGAGGGTGGTGATATTGCCACTTTGGTCGACCCCCTGAAATCCAGCAACCACTGCTACCTTGCCCTGATTCAGGGCACTTTCAATGATCTCAACGTCGATCGACTTAATTCGGGCTTTGCCGTGGGTTTCATCGGTATGAATCCGAACCTGACTACCTAGAAATGACTGGGCTTCAACACCCCTCGATTTCAGCGCCATGGACAACAATGCAATAGAAACCTGTTCGCCAGTCGACAGCAGCACGTCCATTTCCCGTCGATCTGGCGTCTCTTGTACCGCATTAGCCAGCTCAACCAATTGATTGGTCTGGCCGGACATGGCTGAAACCACGACCACCACTTGCTGAGTTTTTTGCGCGGCAGCCACCCGATCGGCCACCAGGCCAATGGTCTCGGGATCAGCCATGGAGGTGCCACCAAACTTCTGTACGATTAATGTCATTTCTGTGTTGTTTCTTTAAAGGTTTTCTTTAACCCATGGCAGGGCAAGATTAAGGGCGGCATCGATTCCGGCCGGGTCTTTACCGCCAGCCATGGCCATATCAGGGCGGCCACCACCTTTACCACCGACCTGCTGCGCTGCAAGATTAACCAGCTCACCGGCTTTCAGGGATTTGGTTAAATCCTTACTAACGCCGGCAACTAAATTCACTTTGCCGCCCTGCTCAGTGGCGAGCAACACCACGCACCGACCCAGTTTATCTTTAAGCCGATCGGCAGTTTCTCGCAATGCCTTGGCTTCCTGATCCACTCGCACCGCTAATACGCTGACATCATCGACCATAACCGCTTGCAGATGTAGGTCTGCACTAGCCTGAACCGCACTGGCGCTTTTAAGCTTTTCGAGTTCCCGATTGAGTTGTCGATTCTGCTCCAGTAGCCCATCTATTTTTTCCAGTAGCTGATCACTGCCAATCTGCAGTTTGCCGCTGACCTTACCCAATAAGGCTTCCTGTTCAGCGGCCCAAACCACTGCATCGTCGCCACTGGTTGCTTCAATCCGGCGCACACCCGCGGCGATTCCGGATTCAGCGGTGATTTTGAAAAAACCAATATCACCGGTCCGACTAACATGGGTGCCGCCGCAAAGTTCCACCGAAAAGTCACTCATACCGACGACCCTGACCTGGTCACCATATTTTTCGCCAAACAGTGCCATCGCGCCGCGATTTCGGGCTTCGTCCATCGAAGTTTCAACCACCGAAACTTCGCTATTTAATCGTATCTGCTGATTAACCCGGGTTTCAATATCACGCAACTGCTGCGGAGTAACTGGCTCACCGTGAGAGAAATCAAACCGCAACCGCTGATTATCAACCAACGAGCCTTTCTGGCCAACATGGTCACCAAGCAGATCACGCAAAGCAGCGTGCAGTAGATGGGTGGCGGAATGATTGCCCGCGGTGGCACCGCGCAGGTCGCTATTTATACAAGCCTGTAGAGTGGAGCCAACGGAGATTTCACCGCCACTCAATCGCCCATAGTGACCAATGGTATTGCCTACTTTCTGGGTGTCTTCAACCTGAAAACAATCGGTACCCAGGCGCAACTCGCCTCGGTCACCGGCCTGGCCGCCAGATTCGGCATAAAAGGGTGAGCGACTGAGAATTACCGTGGCCTGTTCACCGGCAGAGATAGACTCAGCCGGTTCGCCATCGCGAAATAGCGCGATGACTTCTGCCGAAGTCTCAATCTGATCATAGCCAGTAAATTCTGACTTCATATCGGCGGCTACTGACAAACTACCTTGGGCAGTAAAACTACCGGCAGCCCGTGCTCGATCCCGCTGCTGCTCCATCGCGGTTTCAAAGCCTGGCATATCTACCTGCAGCCCACGCTCGCGCGCGATATCCGCAGTTAAATCGACCGGAAACCCATAGGTGTCATAAAGTTTAAATAACAGCTCACCCGGCAGGGTTTTACTCTCCAGGTCCACAATATCCCGCTCCAGGATCTGCAACCCCTGCTCCAACGTGACTGCGAAACGCTGTTCTTCGAGTTCAAGTTGGGCCGCTACCTGCTCAGCCTGACTATTCAACTCTGGATATGCCTCTCCTAATATGGCCTGCAGGGGAGCCACCAATTTATAAAAGAACGGTTCTGTAGCGCCCAGACGCGATCCATGGCGGGCGGCTCGGCGAATGATACGCCGCAGTACGTAACCACGGCCTTCATTGGATGGAATCACACCATCCATTAACAAAAATGAACAGGAGCGAAT
>JAESTY010000233.1 GCA_016763355.1 Immundisolibacteraceae bacterium | reverse complement strand
GGTGCAGCCCGGGGTGTCATCTTTGGGGTAAAAATACAGTAGTAGCCAGTTGCCGCTATATTCACCCAGGGTGCGGGTGTTGCCGGCCTGATCAGGTAAGGAAAAATCCGGTGCTTGGGTGCCCAGCGCCGGTGGTTCGGCGAAGCTAATCACAGAGAAACAGCTGATGAGCAGGCCGATCAGAAAAGTTGATTTTTTCATTGGTTGCTTCCTGGTTATCTGGCCTAATGTTTGGCCTAACTAAACGCTGCTGGCTTATGAGTGTTTTGTTACCCGTATAGTTCTGTATTTATGCCGTAATAGACTTGAACAAACTTGGAGGTTAACGATGTTACACCCATCCCCTGGTAGTGCCGGTTCTGCGGTTAGTTTTGCCAATCGTTATGAGAATTTCATTGGCGGCGAGTGGGTAGCGCCGGTTAACGGCCGCTATTTTGAAAACATCACCCCGGTTACCGGCGCGGTATTTTGAAATTCCCCGTTCGGATCAGGCCGATATTGAACTGGCACTGGATGCCGCCCATGCCGCCGCTCCTGGCTGGGGCAAAACATCGGTAGCGGAACGTTCCCTGGTGCTGATTCGGATGGCCGATCGCATGGAGCAGAACCTGCTCAAGTTGGCGGTGGCTGAAACCTGGGACAACGGTAAGCCGATTCGTGAATCCATGGCCGCCGATTTACCCCTGGCAATCGATCAGCTGCGTTATTTTGCCGGCGCAATTAGGGCCCAGGAAGGCAGCCTCGGCGAGATCGATGACGACACAGTGGCCTACCATTTTCATGAGCCATTGGGCGTGGTTGGGCAGATTATTCCCTGGAATTTTCCGCTGCTAATGGCGATCTGGAAATTTGCACCTGCACTGGCCGCGGGTAACTGTGTGGTGCTCAAACCTGCCGAGCAGACCCCGGCCTCGATTTTGATTTTGATGGAGCTGGTCGCCGACCTGTTGCCTGCGGGCGTACTCAATGTGGTTAACGGGTTTGGGCTTGAAGCCGGCAAGCCACTAGCCAGTAGTTCGCGTATCGCCAAGATTGCCTTTACCGGCGAGACCAGCACCGGCCGCCTGATCATGCAATATGCCTCGACCAATTTAATCCCGGTAACCCTGGAGCTGGGCGGCAAATCGCCGAACATCTTTTTTGACGACGTGATGGCCGAAGATGACGACTTTTTTGATAAGGCGCTGGAAGGTTTCACTATGTTCGCGCTTAATTCCGGTGAGGTTTGTACCTGTCCGTCTCGGGCACTGGTGCATGAGTCGATCTACGATCAGTTTATGGAACGTGCGCTTGAGCGGGTTGCCGCGATCAAAACCGGCCATCCCCTCGATGACACCACTATGATTGGTGCCCAGTCCTCCGCCGAACAGATGCAGAAAATTCTCTCCTATATCGATATCGGTCGTGAAGAGCAGGCCGAACTGCTAGCGGGCGGTCAGCCGCAGGCCAGCAGTGGCGAACTGGCTAATGGTTTTTATATGCAGCCCACGGTGTTCAGCGGCACCAACGACATGCGTATTTTTCAGGAAGAAATCTTTGGTCCGGTGGTTGCCGTGACTCGATTTAAAGATTATGACGATGCGCTCAAACTGGCCAACGACACCCTGTATGGTCTGGGGGCCGCCGTTTGGTCGCGGGATATTAATACCTGCTATCGGATGGGCCGAGGTATCAAAGCCGGTCGAGTTTGGACCAATTCTTATCATCTCTACCCAGCCCATGCGGCTTTCGGTGGTTATAAGCAGTCCGGCATTGGTCGTGAAACCCACAAGATGATGCTCGATCACTATCAGCAGACCAAGAACCTGCTGGTCAGCTACAGCCCAAAAGCGATGGGGTTTTTCTGATTAACGGGTATTCAGAGCAAATGCTAAACCGAGTAACCGCTACGCCAAGCGCGCTGGATCTGATCGCGAAGCTTATTGAGCGCCACGGTGAGTTGATGTTTCATCAATCTGGTGGCTGTTGTGATGGCAGCTCACCCATGTGTTATGCCCGTGGCGAGATGATTTTGGGTGAGCGTGACCTGCAGCTAGGCAGTATCGGCGAGCAACCGTTTTATATCGACCGTGAACAGTACAGAGCATGGGGCGAGGCTGAGTTGCTGATTGATGTAGTCGCCGGACGTGGCGGTATGTTTTCACTGGAGGGTAGTGAGGGCGTGCGTTTTCATACCCGTTCAGGTAGTACGGCCTTAAAGAATTATTTGCCGAGCTGAACAGATAAAATTAAGGCGGTTAATTACATGTGCTGGTTTAGAAAAGGTTCTAGTTGGGTGTAATTGGCGAGGGCTTTTTCGTAGAGGGCGGCTGCTTCGGCGTCAGCCGCGCCATTACCAATCGCCTCAAGTTCGCCGGCCAATTCTTCCAGCAGGGTAAACCCCAGGCTGGCACTGGTTGATTTGAGTTGGTGAGCCGCCGCCGCGAGGCTGGCAGGTTCTCCAGCGCCATTGGCGCTATTAATCTGTTCGAGTAAAACCGGGGTGTCGTCCAGGTAGGTTTGTAGTAGCAGTGGAAAATCTTCTTCCATCAACTCCTGCATTTCCTGGAACATTTCCAGGTCCAGTCCGTTGGGGGTTTCCGTAGTCATAGGCGTCGTCGCATTACCTGCTTGTATGTCGTTAGAGCCATTATCGGATAGCCAGCGGCCGTCTTTAGAATCGGCATCAAATTCTTGCTGTTTTCTTAGCTGATTAAAGTTGATGACTGCCCGACTAAACAGATCAACCGATTGATGGCGATTGGCCAATTTATGAGTTGGCCGTTCCATAGTAAACTGCTGGCCAACCTCTCCAGACTGGCGCGACAAATCGGTTACTGAGCTATTTAGCAGGGTTTGTTGTCAGGCTGATCGATCATTTTTAAAATCATATCTAATGAATTTCAACCCTATTAAGGAGCTGTAAATGGACTTTACCCGTGGTGAAACTAAACAGTGGGCGCTAGAAAACATCCGTAACTGGTACATGTGCCCGTTAACACCGATGACCCCCGACATGAAAATGGACGAAGCTGGCATCCGTGAAAACATCGAAAAATATATCGAGATGGGTATCGAAGGGTTAGTGGTCGGTGGTTTTATCGCCGAATGCTGGAACATGACCCTGTCAGACTGGTTCCGCTATCACGAAATTGTGGCCGACGCGGTCAAAGGTCGTGCCGACCTCTGGACCATTATTCTTGATCCCAGTGTCCATCAGGCGCTGGAAAAAATGGCCTTCGTTGAGAAACTTGGTTTTAACGGTGCCGAAGTCATCAACCCGGTGGTGCAGTTGCGCACCGACGACGAAATTTTCGCCTACTTTAAATACATGACCGACCACAGCGACCTGGCAATCTGCCTCTATCGCACCCCGGTTTCCGGAAAGGTAATGGAATTTGACCTGCTGCGTCGCCTGGCCGATCTGGAAACCATCATTGGTACTAAGCAGGGCTTCTTGAATCGTCAGGAAACCCTCAAACTGCGTCTGATCATGCCCGACGACTTCATCACCATGGAACCTCTCGAAACCTGGTTTGCTGAAGATATTCGTCTCGGTGGTCAGGTTTGTTGGGGTGAGCTTTCTTACATCCTTTATGGCAAGAAGCGTCACCTGGTGCGTGAATACATGGCGGCCGCTTTTGCTGGTGAGCACATGAAAGCGTTAGAGATTTCTGATCAGCTCGCTGAAGTTCGCGAATACTACGGTGATAAGTTTCTTTGGGTGGTTAAAGAGACGGCTACCTATGCGACTGCACTGGCTAACATGAAAGTTTGGTATGAAGCGATTGGTCTGAAGGCCGGTCCTATTCTGCCGCCGGTTGATCAGCCTACTCAGGCGCAGCGGGATGAGATTTATACGAAGTTAGATTCGATGGGTATTATTTAATATCGGTTGATTGTTAGTTTTTTTTGGAAGCCGGTTGTTCTTAGGGATGGCCGGCTTTTTTGGTTTTTGTTGGTTGGTTTTCGTAATTAGGTTTGTTGGTGCTGAAAGGGTTTAGTTGCGTGGACTAGATGTTCATTTCTTTTGCTTGCCCAAAAGCACCGAAGGCATAAGTCTCATAGGATGCGGCCAAAAAACGCCCGCATATT
>JAESTY010000232.1 GCA_016763355.1 Immundisolibacteraceae bacterium | reverse complement strand
ATTGCCGCTGGTCATCGGGTGTCAGTGGTGGGGTTTGGCTCGGTTGCGGATCACAGCGACGCCTGTAAATGTAGACAGGACTGGATCGACGCCGGTGGTGAGGTCATTGACCCAGATAACATTGCCAATCCACAGAGTTTTATTGTCAGTCATGAACTGATCATTGACGCTTTATTAGGTACCGGGTTATCACGCCCTGCGGTTGGCCAGATGCGTCGCTGGATTCAGCTGGTTAATCAAAGTAGTGTTGCCTGTTTAGCGGCAGATGTTCCTTCAGGACTCAATAGCGATTCTGGTGCTCTGGTAGGCAGTGCGATTAGATCAGTCGCAACCACGACCTTTATAGGCCGTAAACAAGGTTTGTTTACCGGCCAGGCTCGAGCTTATGTCGGCGATGTAGAGTTTGATGATCTGGCGGTGCCAGAGGCTATTTACGGGCAGATTACTGCGCAGACAGTTTTACTCCAGCCAGGCAAATCAACCGCTCCGCTGATTCCTCAGCGTCAGCGTGACAGCCATAAAGGTGATCATGGTCATCTGCTAATCATTGGGGCCGGGGTCGGCATGCCGGGTGCAGCTGCGATTGCGGCGCAGGCAGCCCTTAAAACTGGAGCTGGGCTGGTCACTGTTGCGGTACACCCAGATAACGTCGCGGCGGTCGCTATCGCACAACCTGAGATGATGGTGCATGGCGTACAGAAGCCGGCTGATTTGCAGGCTTTAATTGCCCGGGCCAATGTGATTGCAATCGGCCCGGGTCTGGGTGCTGGGAGCTGGGCAAAGTCTCTTTGGGGAGCATTGAAGGATTACTCGGGTCCTTTGGTTGTCGATGCGGATGGCCTAAATCTGTTGGCAGCTGAGCCAATACAACGTAGCAATTGGGTGTTGACGCCGCACCCAGGAGAGGCGGCTCGTTTGCTTAATACCACAACCGTCGAAATTGCTCAGGATCGTTTTGATGCGGTGAAACGATTGCAACTGGTTTTTGGGGGTGTTGCCGTACTCAAGGGGGCAGGCACTTTAGTCTGTGATCCGGTAGAGAAGCTGGCAGTCATTGATGGCGGTAACCCGGGCATGGCCGGCGGCGGCATGGGCGATGCTTTGACTGGTGTTATTGCGGGTTTAATTAGTCAGGGACTGGATTTATATCAGGCTGCTACTTTCGGTAGTGCAGCGCACAGCTGGGCGGCAGATATGGCCGCGGCTGGGCTTGGCGAACGCGGACTGCTGGTCAGCGATTTAATTCAGCGATTGCCGCAGATTATTAATGGTTATCGATAAAATTATTTATGGTTATCGATAATAGTCGAGCAGATCATGATTGATCTGTTTTTGGTGAGTTTTTTATAGCTTACTCAACTATAATTTTGCGCTAAATGGTGATCAAACAACGAACCATAAAATTATTAGATGAGTCTGCCCAGATAAGTTTTGGGGCAGAACTGGCTAAGGGGTTAACCGCAGGTCTATTGGTTAGTCTCTATGGGGATTTGGGTAGTGGGAAATCGACATTGGTTCGGGGTGTGTTACGCGGGGCCGGTTATCCGGGCCGAGTGCCTAGCCCTACCTTTACCTTAATGGAAACCTACGAAACCGTGTTGCCGCTACTCTGCCATCTGGATCTTTATCGACTCAGTGATATGAGTGAACTGGAGCTGTTGGGAATCCGTGACTATCTTGATGGTAACTGGACTATATGGGTGGAGTGGCCACAGCGGGCACCTGAGCTTGCGGAGCGTGCCGACCTGGATCTACAGCTCGACTACGATGGTGATGGGCGAATCGTGACATTATCGGCTCGAACCGCCAAAGGCGCTGCGGTAATCGAGGGTTTGCAATGAATCGGTTGGCTGGACTGATCTGGCTGTTCTGGACCTGTAGTTGTCTGCAGGCGGTTGAGTTGACCAATTTACGCAGCCGCACCGGTGATCATCAGACACGGGTAGTGTTCGAGCTCAGTGCAACGGTTAAGTACAAAGTTTTTACCCTTTCTAGCCCCGACCGTCTGGTCGTTGACCTGCAACAGACCGCCGCTGGGCCAGGGTTAGAGCTGGTTAATGACCAGGTAATTCGCTCTATGCGTCTGGGCAAGCGTAATCAGAGTGGGCTTCGGGTAGTGCTCGACCTGACTCGGCCAGTGACGCCGAAATCATTTTTGATCGCGCCGGATGGAAAATCGGGTCATCGCCTGGTGGTTGATCTGCAATTTAACGAAAAACCTAAAATTAAAGTTAGCGCTGCAGCTCGGGGTTTACGTGACCAGCCTCAGCGACCGGTACTGGTGGTTATTGATCCCGGTCATGGCGGCAAGGATCCCGGCGCGCTGGGCCACAAAGGGCTACAGGAAAAGGATGTTGTGCTGGCGATCAGTAAAGAGTTGGCCAAGCTGATCAACCAAGCCCCCGGTATGCAGGCGCTATTAACCCGCAGTGATGACCGAATTATTAAGTTGAGTAAACGTCGGCAGATTGCTCGAGAACATCAGGCCGATCTATTTCTATCTATTCATGCCAATTCATTCAGTAGTAGCCGGGTAAAGGGCTCTGCGGTTTATGCCTTGTCTGAAAAGGGCGCCAGCAGCGCAGCAGCGCAGGCGTTGGCCGACAAGGAAAATGCCGCTGATTTGATCGGCGGCATTGATTTGAGTGATAAGGATGATCTGGTCAAGTCTGTATTGTTAGACCTGTCTCAAAATGCCACTCAGCAGAGCAGTCTACAGTTGGCTGATCGTGTGCTGCAGGGACTGGGTGGGGTCAATAAGATTCATAAAAAGGAAGTACAAACCGCCGGTTTCGTGGTGTTGAAATCGGCGTCGGTGCCGTCGGTGCTGATCGAAACTGCATTTATCTCTAACCCAGGTGAGGAAAAACTACTCGGTAGTCGAAGCGGTCAACGTAAGCTGGCTAAAGCAATTCTTCGTGGGGTAAAGGCATTTGTTCAGCAGGACATGTCGCTGAGATTAGCCAATGCTGGTGCCAGTTATGGCGCTGAAAATCGCACTCATCTGGTCAGGCGTGGCGATACGCTGAGTGCATTGGCGCAACGTTACGGGGTCGGGTTGGGACGACTGAGGGCCGAAAATAGTATTCGTGGTGATCGTCTGCTAGTGGGTAAGGAACTACTGATTCCAGGCGGGCAGGGCAGTTGAGCGCGGTTAGTGATGACGCCACCAACAATCGTTCCGGTAGTGAACAAAACAGAATTGCCGAACTACCCAGTCAGCTGAGTAACCAGATTGCTGCTGGAGAGGTCGTTGAAAGACCCGCCTCGGTGGTTAAAGAACTGTTAGAAAATGCCATCGATGCCAGAGCAGATCGTATCGATGTTGACCTGCAGCAGGGTGGAATTCGCCTAATCAAAGTCCGTGATAACGGCATCGGTATCCATCAGCAGGATCTGCTATTAGCGTTGCAACGCCACGCGACCAGTAAAATCAAAGTGGCCCAGGATCTGGACGCGATCAGCACGCTGGGTTTTCGTGGTGAAGCCCTGCCCAGTATTGATTCCGTTGCCCGCTTAGAACTCAGCTCTGCCATCGAAGGCGGTGACGGTTTCATGGCCGTTGATGGCGAATTACAACCTGCCCCCCATAGCCGGGGTACCACAGTTGCTGTGCACGACCTGTTTTACCGAGTGCCGGCGCGGCGGAAGTTTTTGCGCACCGAGAAGACCGAGTTCAGCCATATCGATTCCCAGTTGCGCCGAGTAGCCCTGAGCCGGTTTGATGTCAGCTTCAACTGGAGTCACAACGGTCGCCAGATCCAGCAGCTACGTATTGCTAACAGTCGGCAGCAGCAGGAGCAGCGTGTTGGACGTTTGATGGGAGCCGATTTTCTTGCAGATGCGCTTTATCTAGATGTATCACTGGCCGGGTTTCGACTCAGTGGTTGGGTCGCCCAGCCGACCTACAACCGGGCCAATACCGATAGTCAATATTTTTATATTAACGGTCGTTATGTGCGTGACAAAACCCTTTCTCACGCAGCTCGTCATGCCTATCGAGATGTGCTTTTTCATGGCCGTTTCCCGGCCTACCTGCTCTATCTTGAGATTGATCCAGCGCTGGTGGATGTCAATGTCCACCCGAGTAAACAGGAAGTGCGGTTTCGTGAAAGCCGCAGCGTGCATGACTTTGTTTTTCGGACCATCGAAAAGGTACTTGCCGAGGGCAGCAAAGCTGGCGCGCAGCTAGATGACCCGCTAGCGTCTTCGGTCTCCATGCCGAGTCGGTTGAATGCTGAAACTGCGCCTGAGCAGTCGAATTTTTCGAGTGCTAGTTTGCAGGGTAAATATCACCGCTCTGGCAATAACCCATCCCAATTTGGCGCTGCCGAAAGTCAGGCGTTTTACCAGCGCTTGTCAACTGGTGTCGCTGCTAGTGATCAAAATGCCGGGACACACAGGGTCGCTGACTCGGCAATAGATTTTAATCAGGATCAGCCGCTAGGAAGGGCCGTGGCGCAAATCCATGCTACCTATGTGCTCGCCGAAACGGTTCGCGGATTGATTCTGGTTGATATGCACGCGGCTCATGAGCGTATCGTTTATGAACGGCTTAAACAGCAATATGGTGAGCTGGTAACCCAGCCTTTATTAGTGCCGGTCATAGTCAATGTCACCGATGCCGAGATAGAACTCATCGAGCTTCATGGGTTGTTATTAACCGAACTGGGCATCGAAATTACTCAGGCCGGGCCGCAGCAGGTCGCGGTGCGTTCGCTGCCTGCACTGTTGAACCGTGATAATGCTGCTCAGCTGCTGCGGGATCTGCTCGACGAGCTATCTCAGCACGGCAGTGCCGATCAGATCAATAATCGAATTGATGCCTGTTTGTCATCGATGGCCTGTCACGGATCCGTTCGCAGCGGTCGCCAACTTACCCTGGCCGAAATGGATGGTCTGTTACGGGATATGGAACGTACCGAGCGCAGTGGGCAGTGTAATCATGGTCGGCCGACCTGGACTGAGCTATCCCTGCAGGAGCTCGACAGGCTATTTATGCGTGGTCGCTAGCGCGCCTTTAATCATTTAAGTCCAGGCCAGTTTGTCGGGCCGGGTTCTCTGAGAATTATCCATGTCTGTGCATCTGTCCGTCATTGTTCCTGTTCTTCAGTCCATTGTGCACTCAGGTCAGCCCACAACCCCGCGAGGCTGGCCTAATCGACCTGTCGTTAAGCGGCAAATGTGTCCAACGGGTCAGAGTGGGTTTGAGGTGATCAACCGGTTGTATTGCAGCGCAGATACAGGCGCAGGTCATTCGGTGGCGCAGCTGACGGCAGCAATGGACGGTTTGTCGGTATCGCCCCAGCGCTGGCGTGCTGATCCGGTGAGTCTGATTCCGGACCGGGATCAACTGGTGGTGATGCCGGCCAAAATGGCCCACCTGACCCTGGCCGAAGCCGAACCTCTGGTGGCTCTGCTGAACCAGCATTTCGATCAGGAATTCAAAATTGAAATCGCGGCGCCTCATCGCTGGTATTTGCAGCCAATTAAAGCGCTAGAGATGCAGACCATACCTCTGGAAGGCGCAGCCGGTGCTTCCGCTGGCAAACTTCAGCCTACCGGAACAGACGCCATGATGGTGCAGAGTTGGCTCAATGAAATTCAGATGCTGCTGCACACCGCCGAAGTTAATCAGCAGCGCGAGGCTACCGACCAGCTACAGATCAATAGCATCTGGATCTGGGGCAATGAGCAGCAAGCGGTGCAAGTTGACAAGTCGATCGACCCGCTACCTGATTTATTACTGGCAGACCCTGGTTGGGCCGTGGCGTTGGCCGAGTCGATAAATCAACCCCATCAGCCTTTACCCAAAGCTGCAGACCTGGCTGGTTTGTTGCCCGAGCAGGGTCACGTGATGCTAGATCTTGCGGGTATTGATGGCAGTCAGCTAGCCCAGGCTGACTGGTTGGATCAATGGTTTGAACAGATTCGAGAACTGCTTGGTCATCAGGTAGTTCAGCTTGACCTTTATAGCGTTGATCACCAGAGCTGGCAGCTGCAAAGCTGGCGGAGGCGTGATTTCAGTGGTTGGAAAATGGCACTGAATCGGCTATTAGATCGATTCAGGTCAGCACGAGCACAGGCTACCGCAGGTGTAACATCGGTAACCGGGCCATGATTACTCAACGCCAGTTTGATGGTGAGCTTGCCGAGCAATTAGGACATCAGGTTGACAGTGCGGTGCTTGGCCGAATTTATGCAGCCCGCGGGGTGAGCACGAATCAGCTTGCCAGCCCATTAAGTGCCCTGGCCCGCCCCGACACCATGGATGGCATGGCAACTGCCGTAGCGCTGTTAATCAGCAGCCTGAAAAATCACCAGCGCCTGGTTATTGTGGCTGACTTTGATGTCGATGGTGCGACCAGCTGTGCACTCCTAATGCGTGGTTTAACTGCGTTAGGATATCGGCAGGTCGACTACCTGGTGCCAAACCGGTTTGATGATGGTTACGGCCTGACTGCCAATATTGCCGAGCAGGTTGCGCAGCGTGGTTGTGATCTGTTGATTACGGTTGATAACGGCATTACCAGCCACGCCGGCGTCGAGCGTGCTCATGAATTAAAGATGCAGGTACTGATTACCGATCATCATTTGCCCGCGCCGGTGTTGCCGGATGCTGATGCCATTATCGATCCTAACCTCAGTACCTGTGATTTTCCCAGCAAAGCACTCGCGGGTGTTGGGGTAGCCTTTTATCTGCTGCTGGCATTACGCGCTGAGTTGCGCCAACAGGGCTGGTTTCAATCTGCAAACATCCCAGAACCGAATATGGCTCAGTGGATTGACCTGGTAGCCCTGGGTACTGTTGCTGACGTAGCTCAGCTTGATTACAACAATCGTATTCTGGTTGCCCAGGGATTGCAGCGTATCCGCACGGGTCGTGCACAGGCCGGCCTGCAGGCACTGCTTGAAGTCGGTGGTCGAGCCCCAAACACTGTGGTGGCCGCCGATCTTGGCTTTGCGGTTGGACCCCGTCTGAATGCGGCCGGTCGGCTTGAAGATATGTCCGTCGGTATTGAATGTCTGCTCACTGATAGCCCCGCACGGGCGGCTGAACTTGCTCAGCAACTTGATCAGTTAAATCGTCAGCGCCGTGAAATTGAAGGCGATATGAAACGCCAGGCGTTCAAGCTGCTTGATCAGGCTGACCTGGAAAATAGCACCAACCGGTTTGCTGCCAGCCTGTTTCACCCTGACTGGCATCAGGGTGTGATCGGAATTTTAGCCTCGAGAATAAAAGCTCGACTTCACCGTCCAGTGGTCGCTTTTGCCAGTGCAGATGATGGCCTGTTGAAGGGCTCTGCTCGATCTATTGACGGCGTACATATTCGAGACCAGCTTGCAGAAATTAGCCGGACCCATCCAGAAATGCTCAAAAGTTTTGGTGGTCATGCGATGGCAGCGGGCTTGACCATCCTGGAAACCGACCTGGCTCTGTTCAGTGAATTGCTTGATCAACAGGTTGGTGTTGCTCTAAATGGCATTGCGGCTGGGGAACAATATCTGAGTGATGGGCCCTTATCTGGTGATGAATTTACCCTGGAATTGGTTACCCAGCTGCGCGGCGCAGGTCCCTGGGGGGCTGGTTTTGAAGAGCCCTGTTTTGACGGTGAGTTTGAACTGGTCGAAAAACGCACGGTAGGAGATAACCACCTGAAGATGAAACTGCGCTGGCCCGGTCAGTCACGAACCGTCAACGCAATTGCCTTTAGTCAGGCCGATGAGTGTGCGGCTGAAGTGGGTGAGCGGCTGCGGCTGTTGTATCGACCACAGCTTAATGACTGGCAGGGGAATATCAGCGCAGAATTTCTAGTTGAGCGGGTTTTTGAATTGAAGTGATTGGCCAGATGAGGTCAAGCAGAACTGCCTGGTCGACTGCTGATTCTGTGATGCCAGTCGGCTAAATGCGGCTGAGATTCAGAAATTCTGATATCGATCACTCGGGCAAAGTCGATGGCGCAAAGTGCGGTGATATCAGCAACGCTAAATTGGTCGCCAGCGATAAATGGCCGCGCTGCTAGCCAGGTATTGACCTGGTCAAAACTTTTCAACGCCCGTTGTCGTGAAATCTCGGCAAATTCAGCGGACTGGGATTTGCTTGCGGCAAAAAACGGATGGCCATGTTGAAAGCAGTGGGCGACGTTTAATAACAGCTGAAATTCCATGCGGCGGTTCCACATTTCTACCTCAGCCTGCTGGCGTGGAGATTTGCCGAATAAAACCGGGGAAGGTTGCAGGAGTTCAAAATAGCGACAAATCGCCATGGTTTCGCTCAGGTAGCTGCCGTCGTCAAGTTGCAGAACCGGAAGTTGGCCCAGCGGGTTGATGGCCAGAAATTCTTCTGTCAGCTGTTGTTGGTTGCTCAGGTCGATCTGCTCATAAGCCATTTCAATCTGCTTTTCCGCTAGAAAAATTCGTACACGGCGTGGATTGGGTGCTGAGCTGTCCTGGTAAATTTTCATCGCTAAAAAATTCCTGTTGGAGGCAGTCACAGAGATGGGGATACCATAGACTTGAGTCTCTGAAATGCGAATGAAAAACTTCTCTTTCCGGTGCAGAGTGTCATTATTACCTGAACCCGCCAGTCTGGCTAAAACAACCTAAACCAAGATAATAAATATGTCCCTGACGAATAAAATTCTAATCGCCATGTTGGCCGGTTTGCTGGTCGGCAGCGTGATTAATAGCTTTGGTGATGACTGGGTTTGGGCCCAGCGCTATTTGGTAGATGGTGTTTTTACCTGGGTGGCGGTGCATTTGTGAAGGCACTGAAAATGTTGGTGGTACCGCTGGTGACCTTTTCGCTGATTTGTGGGGTGGCCGGATTGGGGGATGTAGGTCTGCTGGGGCGGATTGGCATCAAAGCTTTTTTGCTCTACATCCTTAGTACAGTCCTGGCAATTTCACTTGGCTTAACGCTTGCAACCCTGTTTGAGCCGGGTAAAAGTGACAGCCAGCGACCGTTGATCGAAGGTATCGAGTTTACCGCTCCAGAAGCGCCGCCATTTACGGACGTCCTACTTAATATTGTGCCGGGTAATCCGGTGGCAGCCTTTGCTGACGGTGAAATGCTGCAGATTATTTTTTTCGTGATTTTGTTTGCGGTGGCGATGTTAATGAGTGGGGAGCCGGGTCGACAATTAGCGACCACGGCTGAAAAGCTTAATGAGGTGATGATGCGGGTGGTCACCCTGGTCATGAGCGCCGCACCGATAGGCGTGTTTTGTTTGTTGGCGAAAACCTTTTCTGTACAGGGTGTTGGGCTGATATTACCGATGGCCGATTATTTTCTGTTGGTGGCCGGCTGCCTGCTGCTTCACCTGCTGGTAACACTCAACTTGCTGGTCTGGATTGGGGCGAAAATTAACCCGCTGGTATTTCTACGCAAAATGCGGTCAGCCCAGTTGTTTGCGTTTAGTACTGCTAGTTCCAACGCGACCATTCCGGTGACGTTGCAGAGTGTTGAGCGTCGTCTTGGCGTCAATAACTCAATCGCTTCGTTTACCGTCCCTTTTGGAGCCACCATCAACATGGATGGCACCGCAATTATGCAGGGGGTGGCAACGGTTTTTATTGCCAATGCTTATGGTATCGACCTGGAATTTAGCCAATACCTGGTGATTATCGGTATGGCAGTGCTGGCTTCAATTGGTACTGCCGGCGTCCCAGGTGTGGGTCTGATTATGCTGGCGATGGTGTTTAATCAGGTCGGTTTACCGGTCGAAGGCATCGGCCTTATTATCGGGGTCGACCGCTTGCTCGACATGATGCGCACTGCGGTTAATATCACCGGCGATGCGGCAGTAACCTGTGTGGTGGCAGCCGGAGAACAGGCCATTGATCGATCGGTGACCGATGACCCTGAAGCGGGTCAGATTATCGATCTAGCTGCTGCCCGATAGGCCTTGGCTCAGTCGCTGAATTAAATTAAATTAATTTATGATTTTGAAAATCTCTCCTACTTGAAGGGCTCAATCTATGTCCAGATTTGCTGATAAAACTGTCGTTGTTACCGGGGGTGGTTCTGGTATTGGCCAGGCCAGTGCCGAAGCATTTGCCCGTGAAGGCGCCAAAGTGGTTGTCGCCGATGTGATGGAAGAGGCCGGAACGCTTGTCGCCGAGCAGATTAATAGCCTGGGCGGTGATGCGCTGTTTCTGCAGGTCGATACTAGCCATTGGCATAGCGTGCAGCAGCTGGTGAGCGACACAGTGGATGCTTTTGCTTCACTCGATGTTTACGTCAATAATGCGGGT
>JAESTY010000231.1 GCA_016763355.1 Immundisolibacteraceae bacterium | reverse complement strand
GTTTTCCAATCATATCCTGCCCTACTACCTACACCTGCCTGATGCGGTTGAAGGTACAACCGATTTCGCCGTCAGCCAGGCCGTCGGTGAGCAGCTGGTAACTCGACTGCAGCACCAGCTACCGGGCTATCTGGTCCCCAGGCTGGTAAAAGAGATCCCCCATCAACCGGCAAAAACGCTGATCAAGTAATCACCGTAAAGCGACTAGCTAAGCGTTGAGATACATCAATTATTTGCTTCCATCCCCAGGCAAAACTGCTTCCAGGCTTGCGTAACAATCGGTATCAGTCCCTTGGTCAGGTCCAGATCTGAGATATCGTTTCGATTCACCCAACGAACATCCATGGCATCGTCTCCAGCAATAGGGTCGAGCCTGGCACTAACCACTGGGGTGCCTAAATAATCAATAATCACATAATGGAAACCTTCGGAAACCGGCTCGAATATGGTGACCATGTCACCAATAGTTACTTCGATACCGGTTTCTTCGAACACTTCCCGCTGGCACGCCACTACCAGCTTCTCGCCATATTCAACTCGACCACCAGGAATAGTCCATAGACCATAACCAGGCTGCTTACCGCGCTGAATCAGCATTAGCTGGCCGTGTTGATTAAAAACGAAACAGCCGACCGCAACCGTCGGCCTGGGGTTATCTACCAAAAACCCTATCTTTCCCGCAGCCGGGGCATCAGCTCAACCAGATTGCAGGGCTTGTGCGTGGAATCTAGCTGGTCTTTGATCAACTTATCCCAACCAGTGCGACAAGCCCCAGAAGAACCCGGCAGGCAAAACAGATAAGTTCCATTGGCCACACCACTGAGTGCTCGTGACTGCACAGTCGAAGTCCTGATCTCTTCGTAGGAGAGCATCCTGAATATCTCTCCAAAACCCTCTATTTCCTTATCGAGCAGGGGTTTAATGGCCTCTGGGGTGCCGTCTCGGCCAGTCACACCTGTGCCACCGGTGCTAATAACCGCATTAACGTTTTCATCGGCGATCCAACCACTGACAGCTGCTCGAATCTGATAAATATCATCAGCAACAATAAGCTTTTCAATCACCTGGTGCCCCGCTTCGGTGACTCGATCGACCAACACCTTACCTGAGGTATCGTCTGCCTCAGTGCGGCTATCTGAAATGGTTAATACAGCAATATTGATCGGAATAAATTGATCGGCGATAGCCATAGCAGCTCTCATAAGAATTTAAGTTCAAGAAATTTCCACGCATCATAAACCCAAACCCGCAGAAACAAAAAAGCCGGTGCCTCTTGGAGACACCGGCCAGGATCGAAAAATTACTATTTAGATTAGTGAGACATGCCCGCAGACGAAGAACGCTCGGCATCGACATCAATAATCCATGAGGCCAATGCGGGTAATACAAAGATAGCAGCAATCATATTCACAAAGAACATATAAGCCAACAACAGACCCATATCAGCCTGGAATTTCAGTTCTGAGAAATACCAGGTTGCAACACCGATACTCATGGTACAGGCAGTAAAGACCACCGCAGTACCGGATGAGGTCAGCGCATAATAATAAGCATCTCGCAGTCCCTTACCTTCTCGCAGAGCCGCTTGCATCCGAGAAAATAGATAGATACCGTAATCAACACCCACGCCAACACCCAAAGCAACCACAGGCAAAGTAGACACTTTTAGCCCGATACCCATCATCACCATCACAGCGTTACCCAGATAGGAAACTAATCCCAGCGGGATAAGCACACAGAGCGCACCTCGAAAAGAGAAGAAAGTCAGGTAGGTAAGAATACCGGTGGCGGTAAAGAGCGCGATCAACATAGTTGATTCCGCATCCTTAACCGCTTCGTTGATAGCAGCCATTACCCCTGCAGTACCAGAGGCCAGGCGAAAATGAACCCCGTCTCGGCCGTGTTTAGCTTCAAAAGCTTTAACCGCAATAATCACCGCTTCAAGGGTATCGGCTTTATGATCGGCGAGAAAAATTCGAACCGGAATAGCATCACACTTGTCGTTAAATACCTTCTGATTCAACTCCATATTGCGCATCGCTGAACTCAATGAATACTGATTGCGAGGCACGGCGAAAAACTTAGGATGACCTTCGGCGTTACCCACCGTTCTTACTTTGAGGATGGTCGACAGGGACGCAATTGATTGCACTCCAGCAACGTTAGACATTTCCCAGACGAAGTGATCGACGGTTTCCATCAATTCATATTTCACACAACCATCACGATCAAGCTCGGCAATAATGGTGATTTCATCAATGCCAATATCAAAGTTAGTAATAATGGAGTTAATATCCTGATTATAGACTGCATCAGGCCAGAATTCGGCGGCACCGGCTTCACTATCACCGATGATTAAATCAGCCCCCTTCCAGACACCAAAAACACAGGCTATGGCTGCGAAAAACAGCACCACGTTGGCACGTTTGCGCTCAACGAATCCAGACAGGAACCACCAGAATGGCTTTACATCGCCAGTGTTCTGTTTTTTAAGCCTTTCAATCGTTTTAGGACTCATGTTGGCATAGGAAAGTAGCCCCGGCAGCATGAATTTATTAGTGATAATCATTACGCCGGTACCAACACTGGCGGTAATGGCCAATTCAAAGAGAATTTGAATATCGATCAGGGTAATAACCGCAAAACCGACTGCTAATGTGAGTAAGGCTGTTGCGCCGGGAATAAACAACTTGTTAAAAGACTCACGAGCAGCCTCTTTATTGGTTGCGCCCTGTAGTATTTCTATCTTCCACTGATTGGTCATCTGTATGGCATGACTGACACCAATTGAAAGTATTAAAAACGGCACCAGAATCGACAGCGGATCAATACCATAACCCATGGTATGAACCAGTCCGAGCTGCCAAACCACGGCGGTCATCGCCACCAGGATAGCCAGAAAAGTAATTTGACCGGAAGAGGAGTAGAAATAGAGCAACACCGCAGTCATCGCTAGTGAGATGACAAAGAACCAAACCACACCCAGCGCAGCGTCGATAACCTTATCAATAAACTTGGAAAAACCGATCACGTGAACGGCAACACTGTCGCTTTCGTAGCGAGCACGGATTTCATCAAGCGCTGCTGCAACATCACTGTAATTGAGCGCTTCGCCGGTAGTCGGATCAACTTCTACTAGCTCGGCTCTAATCAATGCGCCAGTAAAATCAGCAGTCACCAGACGACCTACTTCGGTGGACTGCAGCAGGTTTCGATAAACCTCATCGCGATCTTTCTGCGTATTAGCAAAATCGGGTTTAACCACTCGGTAACCCACAAACCCATCTTCATCCACCGCTACAAAATTGACCTGTGGCGTAAAAATAGACATGACTGAAGAACGGTCGACACCGGTGATGAACAGGGTGTCCTGGGTCGCTGCTGCCAGCGTATCCATAAACTCTTCGGTAAAAATAACACCTTCTTTGGCCATCAAGGAGATGATCACCACATTAGCCCCACCAAATACAGGGCTGTATTCGTGATAGACCTTCATGTAGTCGTGCTTGGTCGGAATCGATTTATCAAAGCCCGGATCCATACGCAGAAAGGAAGCCTGATAACCCAGAACAATGGTAATTAATACAAATAGGACTAGCAGTGGCAACCGATGTTTAAGCTGCCAGTCTGCCAGGAAACTGGATAGGCGTTGAAGCACGCCCGCATTTGCGTCCGTGGACATTGATAATTCCTCAATCAATTCTGTAATGATGCAGGACCGGTTCTATGCCGGACTCTAACTTGATAAATCTAGTAATCAGCACGCCAGGGCCGAAGTAACCTACAAGCCCCGGCTGAGCGCTGAAATCAAAATTTGACTTTAAGAACGCCTCGACTGGTCGCTGCCAACCATTCGCCATCGCCAAGAGGTAATAGACCAGTAATATCTACTCGTTGTTCCAGAGAACGATCTTCAAAAGTCTTGCCGCCATCAGTGCTAACAACAACCGCGCCAGCCATCCCGGCGATAACAAGCGTGCCATCTTCCTGAAGATAACTAGTTAACAAAGACTTGTTGACCGGCATAGTCACGCTGCTCCAGGAATCACCCTGATCATCACTGGCTGCCGCATTTCCTAACATGGCAAAGGCTAAAGCTCTACTATCGGTTGGGAAAGCCATGCCGAAAAAAGAGCCCCGGTAAGGAGAATCCAGGATTTCCCAGTTTTCGCCCATGTCAGTAGAGCGAAACAGGGTGCCAACTTCGGCAACCATATAAAGGTCACCATTAGGAGCTGGGCGAATCGCAAACAGATGGGCATCTGGAACGAGTTCGTCGTCGGTCCAGACTTCTTTTAAGTCCCAGGTTTTGCCACCATCAGTGGTCCACATCACATTTCCCCGGCCACCTACAGCGAAACCGGTCATCGCGTCTTTAAACCACAGATCCAGAAGCGGCGTGTCGAATTCAGGATCGAAATTCTGAATCTGCCAACTCAATCCCGCATCAACCGTATTAATAATGGTCATGTCGTGACCGACGGC
The DNA here is from genome assembly GCA_016763355.1 of Immundisolibacteraceae bacterium. Taxonomy (GTDB): domain Bacteria; phylum Pseudomonadota; class Gammaproteobacteria; order Immundisolibacterales; family Immundisolibacteraceae; genus QNFC01. The sequence goes on along the minus strand of JAESTY010000231.1, from coordinate 220 downwards.
CCAACCATGCTTTTCGTCAGCAAAAGTAATCGCAGTGATGGTCACTGCGATAGGAACCTCACTTTGGGTCCAACTATCACCCTGATCGTCACTATAAAGAATGATGCCGCCCTGGCCGGTGGCAAAAATACGCTCACCAGCCTGGGTAAGACCAATCAAAAAAGCTTTGGTTACATTCACACCAGTAAAGGCAGGACGAAGTGCCTGATCCTCTTCAACG
>JAESTY010000230.1 GCA_016763355.1 Immundisolibacteraceae bacterium | reverse complement strand
GTCGGATATAACTCAGCACTCAAATAATTGAGTCCAACCTGTGGCAACACAATGCAGGCAGTCAGCGGCACAATTAGCACAGCTATTACTTCCCACTGTGCGCCCAGGCTTGCCATTATCAGCGCCAGGCCACTACCCAATCCAAACAGCCAGAGCATACTTCTGCGCGGTCCAAAACGTTGAATCAGCGCCGCGCCCGGCAGAAAAGTCAGTAGCGCGGTAATCCCCATAGTGGCCCCGATTAGCGAAGCCTGACGAAGATCAAGACCACTTTCGGTCAATGCGGTTGGTAACCAGAGCAGATAGAGATACCAGGCAATCCAGTTAAAGAAATAGACCACCCAAATGGCCAGGGTTGAGCGCTTGAAAGCTGGCGCTAACAGGGTTTTAACCGACGCCTTCTGCACCTTTGATTCGTTTAGCACGAACTCATCAGACTCACTGAAGCGCTGCTCACCGACAATTCTGTTCAGTGTATTGGCGACCCGGGCGTTATTAGCCGAGCCCTGATTGACCAGGAAATGAATCGACTCGGGATAGACCCAGGCTAACCAGGGCAGTATCAATAGTGGCACTACCCCACCAATAATGAAAACCGCCTGCCAGCCAAATTCAGGCACCACCACAGAAGTGATTAATGCTGATATGGGCGCCCCAGAACCGGTACCTAAAAACCCTACCACCATCGCCGCATTTCTATGTTTGGCCGGCGAGTATTCAGCTAGCAAAGCCACCATCACCGGTTGCGCACCGCCAATCGCAATGCCAGCCACAAACCGCCAGAACATCAGGGTTGTCATACTACCCGCCGCCGCGGTTGCCAACGCAGCCACGCCGAAGATACCCACACTGAGTAATATTGCCCGCTTGCGGCCCCACAAGTCGGCGACAGAGCCCAACACCATGGCACCAAGCGCCATACCAAATGTCCCAGCAGCAAATATCTTGCCCAGGTCGCTCAGCGGAATACCCAGGTCTTCGGTCAGTGCCGGCGCCACATAAGCAATCGCACCATTCTCAAAACCATCAACAATACCGACCAGCAAACAAAGCCCAGCAACCCGCCATTGGTAACGACTCAAGGGTGCCTCATCAATAACCTGGGAGATCGCCACAGGTGTAGGCGGTTTAACAGTCTTATTAGGTGGATTCATCATGATGGTTTATCTATGGGCCCTTCAATTCGCCCTATCGTCGTCCGATTATTATTTCTGGCAACTGGTGCCTGTCATGATCAAGCCAGAAAGGCTCATGACGACTCATTACACTGCATAGCCTCGGCAAGCTGGTCTGATCCATTTTTTACTAACTGTTTGATAACTTGCTGACGATCTTCAGCTGAACGGTTTTGACTCAGCTTATATTTACACTGAATGTCGGTAATGGTTATTTCGACGCCCACAATAGCTCCAAGCATTGAGGGGTTGTACTCAGGTTTCCAGGGATCGGGTAACGACGATTCATATTTATTAGTCAGGTTATCGACCACCTCCTCAATCGCACTCGGGTCATTAAACAGTTTGCACAGCCCATAGATATGCACCGCCTGATAATTCCAGGTCGGCACACCTGGCCCCACATACCAAGACGGTGATATGTAGTCGTGAGCGCCCTGCAAGGTCACCAGAACCTCCTGGCCATCAATATCCCCACCTTGAGGGTTCAGTCGAGCAATATGTCCAGTTAGTCTGGTTTGATCCTTCGATAGCAAAAACGGGATATGGGTGGCAAAAAGCCGGCCTTCGCAGTTAGAGATCAGCTGACCAAATGAGTTGGCCTCGATAAACCTGAATGCTTCAGCCAGATCGGTAACCTGGAATTCTTTGGGTATGAACATGTTTTATTTTAGTTTTAAGTTTGATTTGGAAGAGCAGAACAGCCCCGGCGAGGATAATAACGTTTTATCAGGCTGAAACTAAAACGATCAATTTTATTAATTAAGACTGCCCGTACTAAGTAAAACCTTTGCGTCTTTAAAAAACTCTTTAAGGGTGCCTTGATAATACCAGACCAAACCACACATAAAATACAATGACATTGATGCGAAAAAGTTCGCGCCTCGCATAAGCTCTAATGCCGCCGGATCTTTGAAATTCCAATATAACCAATGTCCTTGTTTTTCCACTCCCAAACCTAGCTAAGCATCTTTTCCGGTAATGGGTCTACACCTCCGACGACTAGCGGTAGCAAAGCAATAAGTGATAAATAATCACCTCAATGGGATTCACTTAATGCTTATAACGCCTAATTTACTGACCCAACCCGGATAGTTTTTTATCTGTAAGAATGAAGCGCAGCTGAATACCTATAAAAAGCAGTAAGTTGAGGGCCGTTACACCGCTTGGTTATGTGCTTAATAGTCAAACCTCATCCACATTAGGACGGTTTTCCTCGTTCCTACGCTTTTTGGCGTTACTTCTATCTGTTTTTTCCACTCTCTTTTTTTTCTTACGCTCATTTTTCTCAGTGACGATCTTGATTGCTTCAATTTTCGTTAGGCTAGGATGCTTAGCGAGCAACTCTTCAACTTTTCCATCAATCTTGCTCATTGGTGAACCTCATAATTTGTAAATTTAAATAATACTGATGATTGCCTACTCTCGGAAGGGAGAAGGTATAGGGCGTTTCAGCTAAATAGCAGGCGGGCGTTGCGCGTCCGCACGAGCTGCAGCGAGTGACTTGAGCGTCAGGTTAGGTATTTTTTGCTATTCATTTGGATAGGAACCTTGAGAACAACGCCGCTAATATGATGACTACCATTAACAACACAGCTCGAAATAAACTTGAAAAGTAAGGCCCACCAACTTTTCTTGGAGGGATGTCCTCACCATAAATTGCCGCAATTACCTTGGGATCTATACCGCCCTTATTATTTGTATGAACTTTAGTTACCGCATCCTTTAGGCCCCAATTTTCCGATTTATGTTTATAAATATTGTTCTTTGTAGTTTTGTACCCGCCTACGCATCCGCCACCAACTGTAGGCACCAAAATCACTAGCCACGCTTCAACAGAGCCAAAACCGACACCCGTTCTAAACATTACAGCACCCACCAACAAAAAAGTGGGCAGGCCAAACATAATGAAACCTAAAATAAAGGAGAAAAAGAAATCTGATGCTTCATCTTTCATAAATTACAAATTTCTAACGTTTCAGATAAAAAGCGCACGGGTGTTGCGTCGTAACGAGCAATAACGAGTGCCTTGAGGAGCAGAACGAGGGTCTTTCCATGCCACATTAACCCTGTTTATTAACAATCCTACTTATAGTCGAATAATGTTTACCAAAGTGATCACCAATCTCCTTCAGGGTGTGACCTCCGCTCAAAAAAGCCTGTTTGATCGCTCTGTTGTTATCCGGGTATCGTTCCTGATAAAACCCAATAGGCTTCGCTAATGCGGTTTTCTGTTGGACTGGAATATCTTCCAAACTGGCTTTTTCATCAATGACTGACAGATGCTGATTGATGAAATTCTCGCCGCCCAGGAATATCTGTTTTTGTAGGTTTTCCCATATTGAGGGCAACCCAATGCCTGCGCGTACGTAGTCAATGTATCTCCTAGTAGCTCGACGCCGCTGCTGACCAAAATGACTTAATAGCCAATCAGTTTCAAACCACTCTGGGCAAGGGCGCCGACCAATCATTCCTGGATAGCTGCTCCATGCCCAATCAGCGGCCTGGTCGACCATTCCAGCCCGGACAGGATTAAGTACCACGTAACGTGATAACTCTAATAAGTAAGCTTCTTTATCGACATGGACCGCTTTGTACCTGCCCTGAAAGACATGTCCTGCACGATTATGACTGCGGTTGTAGTGCTGGGTATACACCCCGTTAAGTTGGCGCATCCCTTTAGATAAATTGCCGTCGATAGTCTCAACCACCAAATGATAATGGTTATCCATCAGGCAATAGGCATGTACACGCCAGTTGAATCGTTCACAAACACTGGCGAGGGTCTCTAGCCAGCTTTTTCGATCGTCATTGTTTTCACAGATTGGCTCACGCCGATCACCCCGTGACGTGACGTGGTAGATAGCACCGGCGTATTCGAGCCTTAAAGGTCTGACCATAAAGAAAATGTATCAGGTATACGCTGAAAGCAAATCTGGCTTTAAACCAGAATGATAGAAAGAACAATTTCGGCCAGAAGTGGCTAACGCATAGGCAGATTAAAAAACCTACAGCAGTAACGCCTAAGTTCAGCGCCGCGTTTTTTGCGTCCGCTGGAACGCCTTGTTAGCCATGACGTCATGTAAACCACCGGAAACATACTTATGAAGAACGCTAGAAACTAATGTTTGATAGGGGATGCCTTCTTCGAGAGCACGCCGTTGGAGCAATGCTAAATCACGATTAGAAATTCTAATATTAATGCGCTTATCTTTCTTGAATGTTTCTTCTGCTATCGATT
>JAESTY010000229.1 GCA_016763355.1 Immundisolibacteraceae bacterium | reverse complement strand
TATGGCCTGGTTGATGGTTTCCACAAGATCTATCAGGGGCTGCCGCTTTTCATCGGGTATCACGGACAGGGCAATACCGAAAAACAGGGCAAAGAAAAGGATTTGGAGAATATTACCAGACACAAGGGATGCAAAGGGGTTTTCCGGGATAATCCCCATGATGGTCTGCCAGAATCCGGCAATGTCAGCATTCTGGGCATAGGTGGCCGGATCGGTTTTCAAGGATTCAGGCAGGGTGATCCCCTGGCCCGGCTTGAAAATAGTGCCTGCCAGTTCAGGAATTAGTCGTATGGCGGCTCTGAGTCAAACCGAGCAGGCCGGACTGATTCATGCCTTTAGTGAACTAGAGGAGGTGCCGGATGTATTTATTGTCGATACCGCAGCGGGTATTGGCCAGAGCGTCTGTAATTTCTGTGCAGCGACCCAGGAAGTAGTGATTGTGCTTTGTGATGAGCCAGCGGCGATTACCGATGCTTATGCGCTGATTAAGCTGCTATGGCGAGAATATGGACTTAAGGAATTTCATGTATTGGCGAATATGTCTAATAGCCATGAGGAGGGACGGGAATTGTTTAATAAATTAGAGCGGGTTGCTGCTCGTTATCTGGAGGTCAAGCTTAACTATTTTGGGGTGGTGCCGTTTGATCAGAGCATGCGACAGGCGTCGCTGCGTCAGGTGACCGCGACCCAACAGTTTCCAAACAGCCCGGCGGCACTAGCTTTTAGGCAGTTAGCACAGACGGTTAACAACTGGCCGCGTCGTGAGGGCGATTCTGCGACCCGGCTTGAATTCTTCCTGGAGCGAGTGTTGATGAGCAACCAGAGATTTGTCGGATGAGCGCCGCAGGAATTGGTGCCTATAAAGAAATGACCCGGGATAAAAGCGAGGTGCTGATGGAACAGCACACCTCGCTGGTGAAGCGGATTGCCCACCACATGAGTGGCAAATTGCCCAACTCGGTTCAAATCGATGATTTGATTCAAGCTGGCATGATCGGACTGATCGAAGCAGCGCGCAATTATGATCCCAACCAGGGTGCTGCATTTGAAACCTATGCGGGCATTCGAATTCGTGGTGCGATTATCGACGAAGTGCGTCGTAACGGCTGGGCACCAAGATCAGTACATCGAAAAGCACGCGAGGCCGCAAAGGCGGTTCAGCAGATAGAAGCTAAAGCAGGTAGGGAAGCGACCGATAGCGAGGTAGCAGCGCTATTAGGGGTTACGCATGCTGAATACAGAAAAATTGTTTCAGAAGCATCTAGTCACCGATTGTTGTCACTGGATGAAGACGAAGAGGGAGCGGTATTACAGATAGAGGCGACCGATAGTGAGCGCACCAATCCCTTTCTCGGTGTGCAGATGGATAAATATCGGGATTCTCTACTGGGGGCGATTGAGACATTACCCGAGCGTGAACAGCTAGTGATGTCACTGTATTACGACGAAGAGATGAACCTGCGTGAAATTGGTTCAGTACTTGGAGTAAGCGAATCGCGGGTCTGTCAGATACATGGTCAGGCCATCATTCGATTACAGGCAAAAATGAAAAGCTGGAACCGTTAGCTGAAACAGCTTTTTTAACTGACATAACGTGTTAATAGAACGAGGGTACGAACGTGGACAAAAACATGCGCATCCTGGTGGTGGATGATTTCTCAACAATGCGACGCATTATTCGCAACCTGCTGGCCGAGATTGGTCTGGAGAATGTCGAAGAAGCTGATGACGGGGAAACCGCATTGCCCAAATTGCAGGGCGGCCGTTACGACTTTGTTGTGACTGACTGGAACATGCCGGGTATGACTGGTATTGATCTGGTACGGAAGTTACGGGCTGATCCAGATCTGGGTAAAACACCGATTCTAATGGTCACCGCAGAAGCCAAACGCGATCAGATCGTTGCTGCCGCAGAGGCTGGGGTGAATGGTTACATCGTTAAACCTTTTACTGCAAAAACCTTAAAAGAAAAGGTAGATCGGATTTTCCAGCGTATCGAAGCGGCCTGATTTAAGCGGTGCCGACAGTGAATTTAGTAGCAGCATTATCAACTAATTAGCCAAACCCACGACGAGAAGGTGCCATGGCAACTCCAGCAACCACTGTAGATGAAAATTCAGCGAACGATGCGGCGCCCGCATCAGGGGAGTCGAGTGTGCTCCTGGGTGTTCAGCAACAATTAGCTAAAGTCGTAGAGATGACCGAAGAGGCTGCCAACAAAACCCTCGATACGGTTGATGAATTAATGCCTCACGTACGCGATATGATGTCGGATTCGAAAAAACTCGAAGAGGCATGGAACCGTTTAAATACCCCGGAGCTGATGGAAGCAATACCACAGCCGGTTCATGTTGCTTTACAGGCCTTTATGAAACGGGTTCGCCATCGCGGAACTCGACTTAAAGAAGGCTTGCATGAGTTAACCGTGGCCCAGGGCTATCAGGATTTGACCGGTCAGATCGTTAAACGGGTGGTCGCCACGTTAGCAGAGGCAGAAACACAATTGGCGGCTATCGATCAGCAGCTAATTGCCCAGGGTATCTCTTTTAATTCTGGGGAAGAAGCCACCGGTTTTCATACCGAAAAGGGTGGTGAAGGAGTGGTCGAAGATCAGGATAGTGTCGATGATCTGTTAGATGACCTCGGTATTTAAACCAACAAGTAGCCTTGACTAAAATGGACGAAGAACTATTAGAGGATTTCCTGCTCGAAGCTGGTGAACTGGTCGATTTACTCGGTCAGCAACTGGTCGAGCTTGAAGAAACGCCGGAAGATTCTGACCTGCTTAATGCGGTATTCCGAGCTTTTCATACCATCAAAGGTGGCGCTAGCTTTTTGGCGTTGGATACGTTAATACGGGTCTGTCATAGCGCCGAAAATGTGTTCGACACGCTGCGAAATGGTGGCCGAAAATTAACCCCTGATCTGATGGACAGCGTGCTGGAAGGGCTGGACGTAGTGGTGTTAATGTTCGAGCAGCTCAATGCTCGAGAATCCCTGACAGCTGCTAGTGATGAGCTGATAGTGCGACTGGACAAATATGCTCTGCCAGCTAGTGCTGATAAGGCTGTTACGGATGAAAAAGAGCAAGCAGGTACGGCCACCGATGATGCTCTGATTGATGATGATGAATTCGAATCTATGCTTGATCAGCTCCAGGGCGGTGATTCCGAGCAATCAGCGCCAGAGTCTACGGCTGGCACAGAATCCAAACCTGGTAGTGATCAGATCTCGGATGATGAGTTTGAATCGTTATTAGATGATATTCATGGTGGGCCGGGCGGTGGTGATCCAGCACCAGTGTCTGCTGCATGGGCGGATCAGAATGATAAAGAGATTACCGTAGATGAGTTTGAGGCGTTATTAGACGAGCTCCATCCGATTGAAACAGCAGATGGCACCACCGTTGCCGTCTCCTCGGTAGAAGCGAATTTACAGGCTGCAGAAAGCGCCGAGGCGATGCCGGCCATAGAGTCAGGTGATGGCGCCTTGGAGCGGAATCTTTCCGATGTGACCGATGAAGAACTAGCCGCATTGAAAACCGAAATTTCTAAACCGGCACCGATCTCTACCGTCGTGGTTAAAGAGGAAGTGCCGACAGGTATGGCTCAGGGGCCAGAAGGAACCCTGATACAGGAGCGCCGCAAGACCCCCCGTAAAGAAGCCGGCGAAAGCAACATGCGGGTCGAGACGCAAATACTCGATGACATTATGAATATGGTCGGCGAGCTGGTGTTGGTGCGTAATCGCCTTTCAAATTTGATCGCTAAATCGTCTGATGAAGAACTGACGAAAACGGTTCGAACCTTGAATCTGGTTACCAGCCAGCTTCAGGATTCGGCGATGAAAACCCGGATGCAGCAGATTCGTAAAGTGTTCGGCAGGTTTCCAAGGGTGGTGCGCGATCTAGCCCGGACATTGAATAAAGATATTCGCCTGGAGCTGATTGGCGAGGACACTGATCTGGACAAGAATCTGGTCGATGCTTTGGCTGACCCATTGATCCATCTAGTGCGTAATTCGGTCGATCACGGCATAGAAAGCCCAGAGGTACGAGAAGCTGCGGGTAAAAGTCCCCAGGGTCTGGTGACGCTTAGCGCGGGCCAGGAAGGTGACCGAATTGCAATCAGTATCCAGGATGACGGCGCCGGAATGGATGTCAACCGGCTGCGAGCGGTTGCTGTGGAACGTGGCGTAATGTCTCAGGAAGAAGCCGCCCGCTTATCTGAACGTGAAACTTATGACCTGATATTTGCACCCGGTTTTTCCAGTAAAGCTGAAGTGACCGAGGTCTCCGGCCGTGGTGTTGGCATGGATGTGGTTAAAACCGCCATCAGTCAGCTTAGCGGGTCCATTGAAATTGAATCCTCAATCGGCGTTGGTTCAACGATAACGATTAGGGTACCGCTAACACTGGCTATAGTTGGCTCGTTAATGATTGGGGTTGGCGAGCGTCTATTTGCGTTACCAATCGCAGTAGTTGACGAAATATTCAGCTTTGATCCGACCAATTCGAAAATTGTTGATGGCCAACGGGTCGTGGTTCGAAAGGACGAAGTATTGCCATTTTTTGTCCTCGGTAACTGGCTACTGTCCTCGGTTGGTGATGCGCCAAAAGAGCAGTATGTAGTTGTTGTATCGGTCGGTTCAAAAAGGATGGGGCTGCTGGTCGATCGCCTGTTAGGCCAGGAAGATGTGGTGATTAAGCCACTGGGGCCAGAGCTGCAGGATATCGGCGGGTTTGCCGGTGCGACCATTAATGGAGATGGGCGCATGGCATTGATTATCGATGTGCCAGGACTGATCAGGAATTACGCCTGATGATTACCGTGGTAGCGAATTTAAAGGGTGGTGTTGGCAAAACATCGCTAGTCGCCAATGTTGGCAGTTGGCTAGCCAAACTCGGGTCGGAAACCCTATTGGTTGATCTAGATCCCCAAGCTTCCCTATCTCGCCATTTTGGTTTTATGAAACGTGATATCGAACCGGGTACCCAATGTCTGTTTGACACACCGCCATCGAGTTTGATGCCCTGTATCAGAGCAACTGAATTTGAAGGTTTGCAGATAGTGCCAACCGCCAGTCGACTAGCGATGGTGGAACGGCGGGCAGGCATTATTAAAGGCCAGGGCCTGCAGTTGGCAAATAGTCTGCGGGAATTTGCAGTCGATCGAGAAGTGTTTGTAGATTGTGGGCCACAGGCTGGGCTGCTAATGATCAACGCGTTAGCTGCTGCGGATCGAATCATCATTCCGGTACAGACCGAATACCTGGCGCTGGAAGGGCTACGCAATATGCTCAGAACCCTGGCGATGCTGGAACAGTCCCGGGGTAGGCAGTGTGAGTATCTGGTTGTACCCACTATGTATGACCGAAGAACCAGGGCATCGAGGATCGCACTGGTGGATTTACAGCGTGATTATGAAGAGCATCTCTGGTCAAGTGTGATTCCAGTAGACACCCAGTTTCGAGATGCAAGTCGGGCGCAGCGGCCTTTGGCGTGGTATCGCCCTCAAAGCCCCGGGTCAGAGGCCTGTCACCGGCTAGCGATGGAGTTGGGAACTATGTCAGATGTTATGTATGAAGTGCCATTGGTTGGGTAGAGGTTCAGTCTTTAACAATAGAACCGATAGTTCACAAGAGACTGAAAAATCAGATCTAAAAATGATTGCTGACTTTAATCAGGTTGCAGTCGGTGAAAAATTTCAGGAGTTAGGACGATGAGTCAGGCAGAAATGCTCGAAGAGTATTCCGGTTTTAGTCAGTGGGTTACTTTTAGTTTAGGTAATGAGCGCTACGGTATTGATGTTCAGCGGGTTAAAGAAGTGCTTCGGGTAACTGAAGTGTCACCGGTGCCAGGAGCCTCTGCGTTTGTGCTGGGCATTATTAATTTACGTGGAGCCGTGGTAACGGTGGTCGACGGGCGGTCACTATTTAATCTCGATGCTGGCGATGTGATGGATAGTTCGCGTCTGGTTATTATCGATGTGGGCGGAAAATTATTAGGCTTATTGGTTGACGGTGTCTCAGAGGTGTTGAACCTGGAGGCGTCCGAAATTGAGTCCTCCCCAAGTGTCGCCACCGATGAAGCCCAAAATTTTATTCAGGGAGTTACCAACCGGGAAGACGATGGGTTATTGATCCTGGTCAATCTGGATAAACTTTTTAATGAAGAAGAGTGGCAGCAGTTTTCATAGTGATGAAGGGTTGTCGGTCAGTCATTTAACTGGAATTTAATTAGCGCTGAAAGACCTGTCCATGGATGGTGGTCAGGAGTGGGGCGATGCAAGTAGATACGCCGCAAAAAACCTATCAACCGGTGAAACAGAACACGACATCTGTGTCGCCTACTGTTCCTGTTAAACCGGTATTAGATGAGAAAGAGCAGGCCGGACAACCCGGAAAGCGTAGGAAACGGCGGCCCCGAAGTGAGACCAAGGAGCAGCAGAGCGGTCCACATTTTGATGGATTTGCTTAACTTGAAATAACTGAATTACCAGACACGGCAAAACCTGGCGCGTGTATGTAATAAGTTTAAACATGAGTGTTGTGGAGCAGGTGATGTCGGTTTATGTAGTTGGATTAATGGTCAGCACGGTGGTTTTATTGTTAGCCGTTTGCTGGTTGGTGGCGCAGAGTCGCAAGCATCGATCAGGTCAGCGTGAGTTGCATGAAGAAATCGTTCAGCTTCGGGATCTGCTGCATGCCCAGGGAAGTGGTAATGCGGGCTTGAGTCGGAGTTTTCAGCAACTGGAAGCGCGTCTGCTTGGGGTTGCTGAACAGCTTGAACAACTCGAAAACGATACGACGGTGGGCGGTGGCTCCCGGCTCTATCGGCAGGCTATTAATCTGGCGGTAGGGGGTGCGGAACCGACAGAGCTTACGGAACGGTTTGGTCTGTCGCGCGGAGAAGCTGAGTTGTTGGTTAGCTTTCATCAACTAACCGATCAGGTTAATGATCGGGCTGCCTGATGGTTTAGGTCAAACCTGTTGGCGCACTAGTCGAACAACCCACGTACAAAAAAAGGCCAGCAATTAGATTGCTGGCCTTTTTTTGTAGCAGTTCTTAAAGGCTAACCCTTAAAGCTCAATTGCGTGTCTTACAACCACTGATAGTTTTACAGAGCAGCAAGAATGGTTTCTGCTTTGCTGGCCTCAAAAGTTCGGCCTTCTTCTACGTTGAGTACAGAGATGGTGCCATTATCGACAATCATAGCGTAGCGTTGCGAGCGGCTACCTAGCCCAAAACCACTACCGTCCATTTCCAGTCCCATTGCAGCGGTAAATTCGCCATTGCCGTCGCCAACCAGGCGGACTTTATCGCCAACATTCTGAGCATCGCCCCAGGCACCCATAACGAAGGCATCATTGACGGACAGGCAGACGATGCTATCGACACCTTTGCCACGAATCTGATCAGCCAGTTCGACATAACCGGGTAGGTGCTGGCCAGAACAGAGCGGTGTAAAGGCGCCGGGTACGGCAAATAAAACCACTTTTTTGCCAGCGAATAGTTCTTCGCTGGTGACTGGTGCGGGTCCCTCGGCGGTCATTTCCATTAAGGTTGCCTGAGGTGCTTTATCGCCTGTTTTTACGGTCATTGGTATGCTCCTGAATTGATGGTGTTGATGTCGCCCCGGTTTTTTTGGGTGCTTTTGAGTGCTGAAGGTCGGCTATGTTAGTCCTTTCTAAGGGTCAAAGTGATGCTAATTATTTTTTCATCCAGGTCGGGTCTTCTCTGTTGCTCGTGGATGGCAACTGCATGAGTTCCCTGGCTAATCATGATCATCGAACTGCAGGTGCCGTATTGTTCTGAACGAATAGTGATGGGTGCCAATAGCTGTTCTGCAGTCAGTCCGATGCCAGTATCGGGTAGCTGATTGACTAGTGGTTGCTGGTCATCAGACAAAATCGGCCACAGGGCATCCAGATTTGGAACTATCGGTTGTGAAAGTACGTTTTCGAGTAGTTGTTTGCCGCGTGTGACTTTAGGCCAGTCATCATCAAGCTCGGCATTGCTTAAGCCATATAGGCCGGGTTTCAACTCAATTAAACGACGAGTTTGGTTGTTGTAGCAAAAAAGCTGGCTGTTACGGATATCTCCAAACAGCAGATTAAATCCTGAATATTGATGGCCCCGTTGCTGAAGCTGTTTGCACCATTGATGCAGGGTTAGTTTACTGGTCAGAAAGCCTGGGATTAGTTCGCCACGGGAAGGCGCTTTAGCGGTGTGCTGGTGTTGGCTGCGGACATTAGTCAGCGCTGCAAACCGGCCAGAAGGGTGGGCCGCCAGCCAGGTACCTCCGGCCTTAAGGTCACGACCCGCCGCGATTCCTGCCGGGCTTTCCCAGTGGTGCAACTCTTCGGTGGCGCGCTGGTAAAACTCGTCACGGTTGGCGATCAGAATTAACGGATGAGACGGATTTTGCTGCCAGCTAAATAGAATTAAGCACATCGATTATGTTGGTTCAGGTTTAGAGTCGTTGTTGGCGGCAGGCCAGCATTAATTGAGGGAAAAACAGATGGAACTGCTGTTCGAGTTGTTGGTAAGCCGATGCGATTGCGGATTCGGTATCCCCCAGTGGGTTTGCGCGGCTGAAGCGCCTGCCAACCCCTTCAAGGGCTCGGTGAACCGTGCTGAGCTCGCCATAACCGGTTAGCAGATTGTGGTCGATTATATGCCGGGTTAAGCGCTGGGCTGGTTGCGGAAACAATGGTGCATCGCTGGCTAGTTGCTGATAGCAGCGCTGTTCAAAGTCTGCAAGCTTGAGATGGCTGAATTGTTGCCAGTCTCGAACCAGAAAATGGTCAAACATAATATCAACGATGATGCCGGCGTAGCGACGATACGGCGGTTGGAATTGTTGTTTGGCCTCTCTGACCAGCAGGTCACTGTCGGTGTAGCGATCAATCTGACGATGAAAATCGATACTTTCCAGCCACTCCTGCTGGTATTGATCGATGAGTTTGCCCTTGACGAAATCGCCTAGCAACGCGCCGGCCAGGCAGTGGTCGTTTTCGGCAGCAAGATAAAGGTGAGCGAGGAAATTCAAATTTGGGCCTTCCGGCGGTCGGTGAACTTAAGTGGCAGCCCCAGATTGACCGGAATGTAGAGATCAAATGAGCGGTGATTCGGTAATCTTTGACCAGCGTTCATTTGTAGTAGCGTTCAAGATCACTGCTGCGCAGCAGGCCAAAAATACCGTCAATTCCATCAATTTGTTCGGACTGAACGTAAACCCCTTCGCTGCCCTGGGCGATCATTAATTCATAAGCTTCATCCAGGGTTGCTAGTGAACCAATGCGACTGAGCGTTAACAATTGCAAAGGCAATTCATTGCTGCCTGGTAGTTTTAGTAAATCGATAATTTGAGGACCGCTAAGACCTTGTTCAGGTGGATTGGGCGGGTAGGCTTTTTCGGTTTCAGTCGCGCTCTTTTGTTGGAGGTTTTCCAGCTGCGCAGCCAATTCACTATGCAGCAGTGCTGCAACCGGTTGCTTGCCGTCATGAAGCAGTGTCCAACGCGTATCTGAGGCGATTAGTCGCTCTACTTTATCTATTTCGATCAAGTGATGTTGTAGCTCAAAGCTCTGTTCCACGGCGGATAGCACCGCCACCTCACGTAGACTCCTGTGCATAGCAGTGACTTCAAAACGTACCCCGCGGATACGCAGCAGCTGGTGAAATACCGACTCTTTATTAAACCCAACTCGGCTAACCAGGCCAGCGGTGACAATACCAATCATGCCTGGCAGCAATATATTGGTACTACCGCCCATCTCTAACAGGGTAACCAGTGCGGTCAAAGGTGCTTGTAGGGTTGCCCCCATCATCGCAGCCATGCCAACCACCACGTAGAGCGCCTGATCGGAAACCGCAGCCTCCCCAAATCCACCTACCAGCAATGCATAAACCAGGCCGCCGCCAGCCGCGCCGATAACCATCGATGGCCCAATCAGTCCACCCGGTATGCCTAATCCCAGACAAAGCGCAGTGGCGACTAATTTCGCCAGCGTAAGCGCCGCCAGTCCGACTAACAGGTATTGGCCTGCTAGAGCCGCATCGATGGTGCTGTAGCCAATACCGAGTGAATCTGGTGACCACCAGCCAATTAGCGCCATCGCCAATCCAGCGCAGCCAAAGCGCTGCCAGACAGGTGCGTGTTGGGAGCTGATTGATATTTTTTCGAGTAGATGGATAAACAGCGCGGCCAGTAGGCCAATGAACAGTCCGAGGAAAATCAGATGGGGTAGTTCTGAGAGTTGGTTGATTTCGATTTCGGGTATGGCGAAGGCAGGGTGAGTGCCATAGATATACCGGGTTAATACCGTGCCGGTCACGGAGGCGACAATCACCGGTGCCAGGTTGGTTAAGGCGTATTCGATCGCCAAAACTTCCAGGGTGAAAATAACCGCAGCCAGAGGGGTGTTGAAAGAGGCGGCGATGGCAGCTGCACAGCCGCAGCCAACCAGGGTACGTAAACTGCTGTTGGGTAATTTTAGGTAGATGCCGAGCTGACTACCAGCAGCGGCCCCCAGGTGGACACCTGGACCTTCACGGCCGACCGAAAAGCCGGCGGCAATGGCTAGCGCAGCACCGAAAAACTGGCCGATCATATTGACCAGGGGCAGGCGGGCAATGGGTTCTGCCAGGCGGCCGATCACGTGGGCGACGCCAGATTGTCGGGAGTCGGTTTTTAGTAGTTTATAAAGCGCCCATAACAACAGAACTCCGATGGCTAGTTGAATGGCGCTACGTAAGCCTGGCGGACCGATCTGCTGAAGAAAATTGCTGGCAGCGGCTAGATCAATGAGTAGCCGATATATCAGAATAACGCCACTGGAAAGCAACCCGACCAGCGCACCGCAAAGTGTAAATGCTAGCAACGCATTAGGGCGAGCAAGTGACTGGGTTAATCCATGGATCTGTTTTGCAAATAGGCTCATCGGGCTAACGGTCTATATCTGCCATGGAGAGGTGTCGGGGGTGAAGGAATCTACTATCCAGGCTAAAGCCTGACGCAGTCCAGGGTTTTATGTTTTCAGTAGAGACCTGCAGTTGGGCCAAATTGTACTCAATTCAGTTGATTGGAAATTTCAATCTTGCCGACGGGTAGTTTTGGCCTGCTCTGATGCATGGACTGTCTCCGATTAGCGGATCAATTTAAGAAATCTAAAAGAGGATCGCTAACGTTAGTGAGTCTTGAGAGGAAACAGCATCGATGAAACTAACCGGTAGTGATCTCGCAGATAGCCCCGAAAATGGTGAGCGCATATTTCGGATATCCCCATGGCCACCGTTGGCGTTTTCAGTGGTCTGCGTTTACATGGTGGCGGTTGGGGCGGGTCAGCTGATGGGCGTTATTGGCCACAGCGAGGCTGGCTTTTGGGCTGCTACGGTTTTTGCGGGCTTGAGTTTGGGTTTGGTTTATCTGGCCTGGCTTTGCGGATCACAAGCAGTCGATGCCTTAAGAACCTCAAACTGGCTAATTAAAAGTTCGGTTGATGGGTTGAAGGTTAAGTTTCGTTGTTTTAAACATCATTATTTATCAGATAAAGATGAGGTGGTTGTTTGCCTTAACTGGTCGGAGATTGATGCTCTGTATCACAGCCGAGAAGTTGCCATTAAGTCTGTCGGTGAAGGGCCAGAAACCGTTTATCGACATTTTCTTGATATTCGCTTGCGGCTTTCAGAACATGAATTAAAACGTATTCAGAAGGCCTTAGGCAAAGAGCAGAGCAGACTTGAAAACTTACCGAGTAGGTTGTCGAAATCCGGTCAGCGGTTGGTAGCAGAGTTAGATGCTGGTCTGCCGGAGTTTGACATCAAACAGCAGTATTCGGCTGGTTCCAAATCTAGTCGTAACGGCCTGATTAAAAACCAGTATTGCCCGGTGGCCCTGAAGGAGGTGAATCTACTCAGGGTGCCATGGAACTCGATTCGGCCTTCGTTAATGGTGGCGTTGAGCGAGTTTTGTCGGTGGGCAGAAATCGAACCCGAGGAGTGCTTCAAAACTGACTCAAGTCAGCCACCGGGGGATCAGGCGCAGGATCAGTTAATTTTCAACCGGATTAACGCCGGACAGCTCGCCGACGCGATCGAATTGGTGTCACAGCGGTACGGCTATTGTTCAGATGATGCTAGAAAAATAGTCGAAGAACTTAGCGTTAAGAGGTCCGGCTATGCATAACGTGGCGGTCATTGGCGCTGGCAAAATTGGTAGTTCGATTACGCGGCTACTGGCTGGCTGCGGTGATTACCAGGTCACCGTGGTCGATAAAAATTCAGATTTTTTGACGGCCCTCAACGGACTTGAACGTGTGGTTACCGTTGAAGCAGATATCCATCAGCAGGCAGATTTGGATCGGCTTTTGCGGCAGCAATCAGCCATGGTTTCAGCCTGTGCATACCACGAGAATGTCAAACTCGCCGAGGCTGCGTTGCGGGCCGGCATTAGTTATTTCGATCTCACCGAAGATGTGGCCACTGCTGATGCGATTTCGGCTTTGTCTACCCAGTCGGTGGCGCGGCAGGTGTTTGTACCCCAGTGTGGGCTCGCACCTGGATTTATATCGATTTTAGCTAACAGTTTAGTGCAGCAGTTTGACTGTTCGAAGCAATCTTCGCAGCGGCCTGAAAGCCGGCTTATCGATAATCTGACCCTGAGGGTCGGCGCGTTACCGGAATTTCCCACCAATCAGATGATGTACAACCTGACCTGGTCCACGGAGGGATTGATCAATGAATATTGCAATCCCTGTATAGCGATTAAACAGGGCCAGAAGGTGCAGTTACAACCGTTAGAAGGGCTGGAGACCTTTTCTCTGGATGGCATCGAATATGAAGCTTTTAACACCTCTGGAGGGCTCGGCAGTCTGTGTGATTCGCTCGGTGGGCAGGTTGATTCGCTGAGCTACAAAACTATCCGTTATAAGGGTCATCGTTATTTGATGAATTTTTTAATAAATGACCTGAAATTGGGTGAACGCCGACAGTTATTGAAAAAAATTTTTGAGAATGCGGTGGCGGTCACCAAGCAGGATGTGGTGCTGATTATGGTCAGCGCAACCGGCCAGATTAATGGTCAGTTTAGTCAGCTTACCGATAGCCGTAAGGTTTACCATCGTCAGGTAGATGGGGAGCATTGGGGAGCCATTCAGATCACCACCGCGGCGAGCTTATGCGCGGTGCTCGATCTTTATTATCAGCAACAGACCCCGCAACAGGGACTGGTGTTACAGGAACAGATTGAACTACAAACCTTTTTGGACAACCGTTTCGGACGCTATTACTGCAATCTGATCGATAAGGCGGTTGGCCCGTCAGCAGCGGTTATGAGCTCTGATTCGGCTTTGCACTGAGTCGTCAGCATGGGTGCCATATTTAAACAACTCGGTTTAACCGAACTACAGCAACAGGATCATTACCCAGGGGTGTTATCCGATCAGGCGCTATCAGGTGGCGGCAGCCGCTTTAAGGTTGTGTCTCCGATCGATGGTCATGTGCTGGCTAGCTGCCATCAGGCAACCCACGAACAGATACAGCAGTCGATAAAACAGGCGAGCAGTGCTGCCGATCAGTGGTGTTTGGTGCCAGCACCGCGTCGCGGTGAATTAGTACGTCAATTAGGTAACCTGTTTCGGGAACATAAGCCGGCACTAGCGCGATTGATCACGCTTGAGTGCGGCAAAATACTTCAGGAGTCTCTTGGCGAAGTTCAGGAGGTTATTGATATTTGTGACTACGCGGTTGGGCTGAGTCGTCAGCTGCATGGTTTAACCATTGTTAGTGAACGTCCAGCCCATCGAATGATGGAGCAGTGGCACCCGCTCGGTGTGGTTGGGGTTATTACCGCGTTTAATTTTCCGATGGCTGTGTGGGGCTGGAACGCGGCCTTGGCGCTAGTCTGTGGCAATGCCATTATCTGGAAACCCTCGTTACAGACGCCCCTGTGTGCGTTGGCCTGCCAGAACCTGTTCAATCAATTACAGTTGCCGGAATGCCCTGATGGGCTATCAGCGGTGGTGTTGGGCGATGCTGAAGCGGGTCAGCAGATCAGCGCTTCGGTGTCTGTGGATCTGGTTAGTGCCACCGGCTCTGTGCCAATGGGTAAGCAGGTCGCCGCGACGGTTGCTACTCGACTAGGCAAGAGTTTGCTGGAGCTTGGCGGCAACAACGGCCTCATTGTTACCCCATCTGCGAATCGGGAGCTGGCACTCAGGGCCGTGCTGTTTTCAGCCGTAGCTACCTGTGGGCAGCGTTGCACCAGTTTACGCCGGCTGATTGTTCATCGCTCGGTGTTAGAAAACTTTGTGCAGCAACTGGTGCAGGCATATGCAAGTATCTGTGTGGGTAATCCCTTAGATGAAGGCACCCTGGTAGGGCCATTGATCTGTGAGCAGGCTCGAGCAACGATGATGAATAGTTTGGAGACCGCCAGGTCGCAGGGCGGGGTACTGCTGGCAGGGGGCAAAGCGGTATCTAGTGGTGTGCCTCGCGGTGGTTTTTACGTTGAGCCAGCACTGGTGAAAATAACCAGTGATGCGCCGATAGTTCAGCAGGAAACCTTCGCACCGATTCTCTACATTAGTGAATATGATGAATTAGATCAGGCGATTGAAATTCACAACGCGGTGCCCCAGGGACTTTCGTCGGCGATCTTTACCGATAACATGCAGGAAGCTGAAATTTTTCTGTCGGCAATCGGTTCCGATTGCGGGATTGCTAATGTCAATATCGGTACCAGCGGTGCCGAAATTGGTGGTGCTTTTGGCGGTGAAAAAGACACCGGTGGCGGTCGAGAATCCGGCAGTGATGCCTGGAAAACCTACATGCGCCGAGCGACTAATACGATTAATTATTCGAATCAACTGCCGCTGGCGCAGGGCATCAAATTTCCTATTGCCTAGCCGATGTTGATCTTATCGCTTTCAAATCTTTACTGACCCGGTACCATTTACAGTCAGGTTCTTTGTTTCTGGCAGTCAGTCAGATTCTTTCGGTTGACATCGATTACGCTAATTTTTGGAGTTCGTCCTTGGAATGGTCAGAGCTGACCGGTCTGCTGGCTAAGCAACTGCAGCGCTCATTGAGTTTTGAACAGGCGCTGGTGATCGGTGGAGGTATTAATTCAAGTTTTAAACTCTGCTGTGGTCAGGCTGATTTTTTTGTCAAATTGAATGCACCCAACCGGTTGGCGATGTTTGAGCAGGAGGCTGCGATGCTTGAACGCCTGTCAAATGTTGTGGCGGGGTCTGGTTTGGTCCGATTGCCCGCAAGTCATCTGACCGGTGTGGTCGGCAGTAACGCGTTTATCGTATTGGAATGGCTTGACCTGGTAGAGCTTGACGAAAAATCGGCCTCGCCGTTAGGCCAGGGACTAGCCAGTCTGCATCAGGAAACTGGTTCGAGCTTTGGTTGGCATGAAGACGGATATATTGGCCTCAGTCGTCAGCGCAATGACGTGAACGATAACTGGTCCCGGTTCTGGCAGGATCAGCGTCTCGGTTTTCAGGCAAAGATGGCCCGGCGCAATGGTTTACCCGCGGGTATTGAATCGCGGCTTGGATTAGTACTGGAGTCGATTCCAGCTCTGTTTGAGGGCTATCAGCCGTCAGCGTCACTACTGCATGGGGATTTATGGATTGGTAATTGCGCTATGGATACCGGCGGCGTGCCGGTGATATTTGATCCTGCCTGCTATTACGGTGACGCAGAAAGCGACCTGGCGATGGCCGAGCTATTCGGTGGTTTCCCATCAGCGTTTTACCAGGGCTATCGACAGGTTCGGCCTCAGGTGAACGGTTATGCCGTGCGTCGGGGGCTTTACCAGCTGTATCACTTGTTGAACCATTTCAATCTGTTCGGTGGCGATTACGCAAACCGGGCCGGTGATATGATTGAGGAATTACTGGCAGAGACCGGACATTGAGTGGCTCATGATAGATATCTCTAAACCATCGTCAGGACTTGTAGAGGCCCAACCGGTAGACGGCTCAGTCGATAATGAGATGGCTGAAAGGGTATTACGAGGTATGTCTAAATGGCCTGATGTGCCTGCTGTCTATAACTGGCTGAGTCTGGACCGGCGCGGTCGCTGGTTGATGAAGTCTAGTGAGATTACCCACCCGCTATTGCTTGGCTTTATCAATCAGCATTACTTTGTCGCCGATGATGGCAGTTATTATTTCCAGAACGGTCCCCAGCAGGTTTTTATAGAACTGGAAATAACGCCCTATGTATTCGGTTTGGCGGGGAACAAGCTGTTGACCCAGAACCATCTTGAGGTCGGCAGTGTCGAGGCGGCCTGGTTGAGTGATCAGGGGGATCTGCTGTTACAAACCGATCTTGGTCCCGGTCTGATTGATGACCGCTATTTGGCTCAGGTTGAAGAATGGGTGATGGTCGACGGTGATCGTGACCAGGTGCTAGCCCAGCTGCTCGCCGGAGATAACAATCTGAGCGTGCGTTTGACCAGTGAATTAGTTGGGTTTGATCTGCCTTTATTGCCGATCTCCTCAAACAGTCTTGAAACAGTGCTTGGCTTTATTGCTCGGCCGACCCCGCCGGATGATGACAAGGAATATTGCGTAGAATAGTGACCGCAGTTCTTAAAGTAAGACGCGCTTGGGTTGTTTTGTGGCTGTTGCGCTGTTGTCTCTCTTTCGTTTTGCAAAACATTAACAATAAATTAATCGCTAATCGGTTCTCTCATTGTCCTTACCTTATCCATTATTAATTAGTCTTCGCTATAGCCGTGTCGGACGTGGCAATCACTTTATTGCTTTCATGGGCCTTTCTTCAATGCTTGGGGTCGCGCTAGGGGTGATGGCGCTGATCACTGTTATTTCGGTGATGAATGGCTACGAAACAGAATTACGCCAGCGCATCCTCGGCGTGGTTTCCCATATCAATGTTTCCAGCTGGGGTGGCACCCTGTCGGAGTGGCAGAAAAAGCGCGAAGCTTTGCTGGCAGTTGATGAGGTCAGCGGTGCAGCGCCTTTTATCGAACTTCAGGGCATGCTCAGTGCACATAATCGAAGTACCGGTGTGATGGTGCGAGGCATCGATCCGGCGTTCGAAGGTAGCGTGTCTGAATTTCCAGCTTACATGGAAAATTTATCTCTCGATGTGTTGCAGGCAGGGGGGCTTTGGTATTGTTCTAGGTCGCGAGTTGTCGGCTTCGTTGGGTATTGCTATCGGCGATAAGGTCACTCTGTTATTACCCAAAGTCGGCATTACGCCGATGGGGGCGATGCCAAGGTTAAAGCGTTTCACTGTATTAGATACTTTCACCGCGGGAATGCACGAATACGACAGTACCATTGCGCTGATTCACCTCAAAGATGCAGCCAAACTGGCTCGTACTGGTGAACAGGTGCAGGGTATTCGTCTGCGGGTTGATGAACCGTTAAGGGCACCGCTGATTACCCAGATAATTGCCAGTAGTGACCCAGCACTGGCGGTTACTGACTGGACCCGACAACACCGGAATTTCTTTCGGGCGGTGCGTACCGAAAAAACGATGATGTTTCTCATTTTGACGCTGATTGTTGCGGTTGCCGCGTTTAATATTGTTTCTGCATTAGTGATGTTGGTAACCGATAAACAGGGCGATATCGCCATATTACGCACCATGGGTGCTCGTCCTCGCGGCATCATGGCGCTATTTATGTTGCAGGGTTGCACCATTGGTATTGCTGGTACCTTGCTGGGCAGCGTGGGTGGTATTACGCTGGCCAGTAATCTGGATATTGTGGTGCCGTGGATTGAAACCCTGCTTGGTATTGATGTCTTTCCAGCCGATGTTTACTACATTGCTGAATTGCCTTCAGAGCTACGCTGGAGTGATGTCGGCACTATTGTGACCGTCTCGCTCTCCCTGTGTCTGTTAGCAACGATTTATCCGGCCTGGCGTGGCGCCAATGTTGATCCAGCGCAGGCGCTTCGCCATGAATAAGGTGGTGCTGAGATGTCAGGGTCTGGGCAAGGAATTCAGCGATGTGGGTTCTGAACTGACGATTTTTAAAGATATAGATCTGACCCTTCATCAGGGCGAGACCCTGGCTATTGTTGGAGAGTCGGGTTCTGGTAAAAGCACTTTATTACATCTATTGGCTGGTCTGGAGAAGCCTAGTAGTGGCGAAGTTTTTCATGGTGAAATGTCTTTAAATCGCCTGAGTGAGGCCCAGCGTAGCGAGCTACGTAATCGGCAATTCGGTTTTGTTTATCAGTTCCATCATTTGTAGCGGAGTTTTCAGCGCTAGAAAATGTGGCAATGCCGCTGTTGATTCGGGGTGACTCGAAACCGCAGTCGTTACGGACTGCCGCAGAGGTACTGGCAGTAGTGGGGTTGCAGGATCGAGGCCAACACAGACCAGCGCAGCTGTCAGGCGGTGAGCGTCAGCGCGCAGCAATTGCTCGAGCGCTGGTGACTCGCCCTCAAGTCATTTTGGCAGATGAACCGACCGGAAACCTGGATGAGAAAACCGCTGAAGCCACCTGGCAGGTTCTGGAAAACGCTAATCAGCAGCTTGGAGTGAGCTTGTTAATTGTCACTCATGCCCGTTCTCTGGCTTCTAGATTACAGAGGCTTTGTAAAATTGAGCAGGGAAGTTTGATAGAAATCGCTAGCGAGCAGGAGACCGACCGGAGTTGACCGGTGAAATGTTCTGGGGATGGTTCTGGTCAGCTATTCAACTGGATTGACCTGGATTGACCTGGATTGACCTGGATTGAATTAATCAGCACTAAAGCCAATCAGCAGTAAATTATTCTTTGCCGGTTTTAGAATGATTGCGTTTCAGGCCCCGACGTTGCCAGCGACGGCGAATATCTTCTTTCCAAAGCTGATTCAGCAATACGAAAGTGATTAATGCAGCACTAAGGCCTGCTACCAGGCAACCAACGCCAAGCGGTAACAGGTTGTTCAGTAACCATTCCAGCGTGAATTGAAATTGTTGCGCTGGCCCCTGATGACTGACTAGTAAACGTCCTAGTCCGTAACAGCCGCTGAATATTGGTAGCGCAGTTACCGGGTTACTAATCCAGGTAAAAGCGAGTGCAATTGCCATATTGCCTCTAAACAGCAAGGCAAGAATGGCTGCGACTGGCATCTGCCCAAGAATCGGCATGAAACCCAGGAATACGCCTACAGCGCCGCCGATCGGTACCGAACGGCGATTGAAGTGCCAGAGATTTTCATCTTCAAGTAGATGGGCTATCGCCCGCAGTGCTCGCTGGCGCAGTATGACTTCGCGATTCGGTAGCCACTTCTTTAGCCGGTTTTTCATTGCCGCTGCCCACTGTTAAACCGAGTTAGTATGGCGGCACGATTATGCGGGGGATGGGCCAGTAAAGACGTATCTAGATTTGATCTTGGCACTAGGCTGGTTGGCTGGCATTGCCGCCCAACAGCAACTGGCTGCGCCGTTCCCTCGTGGTCAGGTTCTGGTTGGCCTGGCGCTGACCCTAAGTGTTTGCGGATCTGTCTGGTTAGCTTCGGGAGCAAAGTTAAAGCTGACAACTGCTGGAATGCTGGCATTTCTGCTGGGTCTATGGTGGGCGAGCTGGGACGCCGATAAGGTTGTCAGCGGCACGCTCGATTCGGCCTTGAATCGGAGCCGCTGTATTGTACAGGGAAGCGTCGAGCAAGTTAGTCTGCAAAATACTAAATTGGTTCGTTTTACTTTATTAGCAAGTGAGCTTGAATGTTCCCTATCTGAATCTGAAGTTAAAGCCCACCCTGGCACCACCAGGTTACGGCTTACCTGGTATTTGCCTTCTGTTACTGTCAGCCCAGGTCAGCATTGGCGCTTTGATACACGATTAAAGCGATCTCATGGCTTTGCCAACCCGGGGCTATTTGATTATTCCCGTTGGTTAGCGCTACAGGGCGTTGGCGCAACCGGCTATGTGATTGATTCGCCTGCACCGATACGATTAGGGTCAGAAAGTTGGTCGTTAGCTGGGTTTCGCGATCGATTGTTGGGCCAGCTAAATCATTTGTTATACGGCCATGCTCAAACTGCAATCATTGCTGCATTGGCGCTGGGAGAACGACGCCAGATAAATGATCAACAATGGCAGCTAATTAGAGCTAGTGGCACCAGTCATCTGCTAGCAATTTCAGGATTACATATTGGTCTGGTTGGCGCCTTCTGCTGGTGGCTTGGCAGTCGTGTCTGGCGGCTTCAAAGTCGTTGGCTATTGAGGGTGCCTGCTCCGATGGTCGGCGCAATTTCAGGCTGGCTCGGAGCACTTGGTTACGCCTTGCTTTCCGGTTTTGCGGTACCCGCGCAGCGCTCGCTGATTATGTTCACAGTGGTTGTCGTTAGTGTGCTACTCCGGCGAGAAATCGTCAGTCGCCGTAGTTATCTGCTGGCATTGGTGCTGGTGTTGGCCTGGCACCCAATGGCGGTGTTGCAGCCCGGTTTCTGGTTATCGTTTGGCGCCTTGTTGCTGATCTGGTGGGCGGTGTTAGGCCGGTTGAGAACGAAGCCAGATACAGCCATGGCGGTTGTTGGCCAGGATATCGGTGCTTTCCAGGCGTTTTTACGGCATTGGTTTGTCTATGTAAAAACAGCGGTAACAGGCGTTGGACGACTAGCGCAGCTTCAGTTTGTACTTTGGCTCGGTTTACTACCGCTTGGGTTGTTTTTCTTTGATCAGGTTTCCTGGGTGGCACTGCCGGCGAATCTGATCGCTATTCCAGTGGTCACGTTGATGGTTTTGCCGTTGGCTTTACTAGGAACCCTGTTAATGGGGGTTTCTGAAACGGTCGCAGGCACATTGCTCTGGCTAGCCGCTGGGTTAATGGATCAACTCTGGCAGTGGTTGCAATGGCTGGTGGATAAAGGCCAGATGCTGGAATCGTTAATGGTGCCGGTACCCGTAGTGGGATCGGTAGTCGTGGTCATGATTGCGGTAGTTGGTGGCTTTTGGTTAACCGCGCCTAAGGGGTTCCCTGCGCGCTGGTTGGGTATTGGCTGCATGTTGCCTCTGGTGTTGATGACTAAAGACTTCGGTCGAACCTTCAGCGCGGTGCAAACACCCGGCCAATTCAGAGCTCAGGTTATCGATGTTGGGCAGGGACTGTCGGTGATAGTCACGACCAGAAATCACACGCTGGTCTACGATACTGGTTCGAGATTTAGTGATCGCTTTGATAGTGGTCGTGACCTGATTAAACCGCTGATTCGGCGCCAGGGGCGAAGCCAGATCGACGAACTGATTATCTCCCACGGAGATAGCGACCATTCGGGAGGCCTTGTCGGGTTATTGGCTAGTTTGCCTGTTAAAAATTTATGTAGCGGAACCGTTGAACAGCTTCTAGTCGGCGCCGATATCAGCGCTGACTGGCCAAAACCAATGATCTGCGCGAGTGGTCGAACATGGTTATGGGATGGGGTCTTGTTCGAGTTTATCCATCAACCCGCAGTTGCTGGGACGAGCGATAATGATCGCTCGTCGGTATTGCGTATTGGCGGTGATAACGGCTTACTGCTAACCGGGGATATTAGCAGCGCGGCCGAGCAGCGGCTGGTGAGGTTTTTAGGACAGAACAGTCAGCTAAATAAACTTCAGGCCGAGGTTCTGCTGGTTCCCCATCACGGTAGCCGATATTCATCGAGCGATTTTTTTCTGAGTTTGATTCGGCCTGAGTTAGCGGTGGTTTCGAGTGGCTATGCCAACCGGTTTAATCACCCGCACCCGCTAACAGTAGGTCGATATCAAACCGCGGGTATAGCCCTTGTAAACACCGCAGACCAGGGGGCGGTGACGATGGAATTTGATCTTACTGGATTAGTAAGCTGGCAGACCTATCAATCTGCGTTGGAGCGTTATTGGCACTGAGATCTAGCGCGGTTTACTTGCGCGTTATGATAGACTTTGGCTGGATTAGGATGTCCAGTTTGCGGTTGCTGAATACTGATCTCGCGCTAGTCAAAATTTGATTGTTACGGCGATTTTTGGATAACTAGAAAATAACCAGAATAATTCATTAACTTTGTGGGTTTACTTTGATCGAATTGGTTAAATCGGGTGGCTGGTTGATGGCGCCAATATTGCTTTGTTCGGTGGTTGCACTAGCCATTGTGATTGAGCGTTTCTGGGCATTGCAACAGCAGAAAATTAATCCTGACTTTCTGATCGGACGGATTCGGCGCTGGCATCAGGATGATCAACTTAATAGTGATCGTATTCGAGCACTTCGAGATCATTCTCCACTGGGTCGGGTGCTGGCCGCAGGACTCAGTAATATGGAACTGAGTCGTGAGTTGATGAAAGAGAGTATCGAAGAAACTGGCCGTCAT
This sequence comes from Immundisolibacteraceae bacterium, assembly GCA_016763355.1. Lineage (GTDB taxonomy): Bacteria > Pseudomonadota > Gammaproteobacteria > Immundisolibacterales > Immundisolibacteraceae > QNFC01. The sequence continues at coordinate 5,551 of JAESTY010000229.1, read as the reverse complement.
GTGGTGTTAGAACTAGAACGATTTTTGAATACCCTTGGCACCATTGCGTCGATAACGCCGCTGCTAGGTCTGCTTGGGACCGTGGTCGGCATGATCAAAGTATTTGCGGTCATCACCGAGCAGGGTGTTGGCGATCCGGCGGTTTTATCTGGAGGTATTTCTCAGGCATTGACGACTACTGCGGCTGGTTTAGTCGTCGCGATCCCGGCGCTGTTTTTTTATCGTTATTTCCGAGGCCGGGTCAATGAACTGGTACTTGATATGGAGCAGGAGGCGATACGCATGGTCGAGGTTATCCACGGCGAGCGGGTAGACCTGGATCGATGAATTTTCGTTCTCATGCGATCGACGAGGGCGAATTGGCTATTGAACTCACGCCATTGATCGATGTCGTGTTTTTGTTGCTGATTTTTTTTATGGTTTCCAGCACCTTTAAAGATGAAGCCCAACTAGCGCTGGTGTTGCCGGAATCGTCGGCTGAGGCTGGCGTGATCGCCCAGGCTATCGATGTGGTAGTCAGTGCTGATGGGCTTTATCACATCGATGGCAGGTTGGTTGCTGAGGGGGGCGCAGCCGCTGCCAATATCGACGTCCTTAAACAGTTTCTAAAACTGGCAGCCGGCGGTAATAAAGAACCCGCCGTGGTGATAGCGGCAGATCGAAATGCCAGTCATGGCGCGGTGGTTAAATTGCTGGAGGCAGCACGCCAGTTAAATTATCTTAAAATTAGTTTTACCGCCGAGCGAACTCATAGCGGTGAGTGATCCGATTACATCAGGAATTGATTTGCACAAAGATAGCGTGCCTGGACCGGTAACCCAGGAAGGGCCCGACTACCTGGGGGTGTATAAGCGGCTGCTGCACTATGCAGTGCCGCATTGGCGAGTATTTCTGATCGCCATTACTGCACTAATCGGAATGGGTCTTACCAATACTGGTTTTGCTGCATTAATGAAGCCATTGATTGATGGTAGTTTTGTTGAAAAAGATCCCGAAATCATCATAATTATTCCGCTAGCGATATTGGGTTTGGCCCTGTTTCGGCTGGTGGTTGATTTCGGTTCTAAATACTCAATGGAGTGGATTGCCCGCAAGGTGATTCGCCAGTTACGTACAGAGATGTTTGATCATCTGCTGCGGCTGCCAGCACGTTTTTATGATCTGAATGCTTCGGGCAAACTGATCTCGAAGGTCACTTACGACGTTGAGCAGGTCGCTAAGGCAGCGACTGAGGCGGTCACTGTTTTAACCCGTGATTCGATAACCGTGGTGGGGCTACTTAGTTGGATGGCCTGGCTGAACTGGAAGCTGGCGATTATTTTTTTGGCAGTCGGCCCGTCAATTGTTTTCATTATTAGTCGGCTCAATAAACGTTACCGCGGTTTGAGCCAGCATATTCAAAACTCGATGGGCAGTATTACTCAGTCCACCGAAGAGGTTATTAGCGGACACTTGATAACTAAAATTTTCACCAATGAAAGCCGGGAATCATCTGCCTTCGAGAAGGTTAGCGAGCGGAATCGTCACTTGCATATGAAATGGGTTTCTGTAGATACCATTGGCAGTAATTTGGTGCAGATTATTTTGGCGTTAGCGCTGGCCGGGTCAGTCTATGCAGCAGCGACCTTTGCGAAAACCGAACAGATGACCGCTGGTGGTTTTATGTCTTTCATCATGGCGATGATGATGATGCAGGGACCGATAAAAAAACTTACCAAAATGAATTCCGTCGTGCAAAGAGGGTTGACCGCATCGGTGAGTGTCTTTGGGTTACTCGATCAGTTTCCGGAGCAAGATCGCGGCACACAGGTGTTTACTGAGCCGCCACGCACAGTCGAATTCGACAAGGTTACTTTCAGCTATGAAAGTAGTCCGCGAGTCGTGCTTCAGTCGGTCAGTTTTAAGGCCGAAGCTGGGCAAACTATTGCCATCGTTGGTCGCTCTGGTGGCGGCAAATCGACCCTGGTTAGTCTGCTGCCGCGTTTTTATGAAACCGACGAGGGTGTAATTCGAATAGGTGGAGTTGATAGTCGGCAGTTGACTCTGAATGCACTGCGTCAGCAAATTTCGCTGGTTGATCAGAATGTGGTGTTGTTCAACGATACTATCTCCAACAACATCGCCTACGGCGGCGGCGACGTATCTCGCGAGAGGATTGAAGACGCCGCACGGATGGCAAACGCCTGGGAGTTTATCGACAGGTTAACCGATGGACTGGATACCTTAATCGGAGATAACGGCGTGCTGCTTTCGGGGGGCCAGCGTCAACGTATCGCCATTGCTCGAGCGTTATTAAAAGATGCTCCTATTTTGATTCTCGATGAGGCTACCTCCAGTCTGGATACTGAGTCTGAGCGGGCTATTCAAGGTGCCCTCGAGGGACTGATGGCAGATCGCACAACCCTGGTGATCGCCCATCGCCTTTCCACTATTGAGAATGCAGATTTAATTTTGTTGGTTCGAGATGGCAGTATTGTTGAAAGCGGCAGCCATGCCGAACTACTTGCGCTTCAGGGTGGATACGCGGAGTTACATCGAATGCAATTTAATGAAACTAAAATTGCAATCTGAAGGTCCGTGTCGTCGATGAGCGGCCAATCAGGTTTAAGAAGTTGGCTAGATCGGTTCGTTAATCGGATTTGGTACCAGTCGATTCAGCCCTGGCAGATATTGTTAACACCGTTAAGCCTGGTTTTTAGTGTCGTCACTAAACTTCGGGCTCTGAGCTATCGAAAAGGCTGGTTGCAAAGTACGGTTATGACTGAACCCGTTATCGTGGTGGGTAATGTTACGGTTGGTGGCAGTGGTAAAACGCCCTTCGTTATTTGGTTGGCAGAGCTATTCCTCGCCCACGGTTATCGTCCTGGCATCATCAGTCGTGGATATGGTGGTGGTGCTACCTACTGGCCTCAACAGGTACGGGTGGATTCAGACCCCAAGGTTGTTGGTGACGAACCGATCCTGCTGGCGCTGCGCACTGGCTGCCCTGTGGTGGTTGATCCAGTCAGGGTTCGGGGGGCCCAAGCGCTGATCAATCAGGCAGGTTGCGATCTAATTATTGCTGACGATGGCTTGCAGCATTATGCACTTCAGCGAGATCTTGAAATCGGCATGGTTGATGGCCGCCGGCGTTTTGGTAATGGCTGGTTACTACCAGCAGGCCCCCTGAGGGAGTCAGTCTCCCGTCTTGATCAGTGCGATTTTATCGTCGTCAAAGGCCGCGCCCGAGGCCGAGAATACCCGATGAAATTCGCAGATCATGAGTTAGTACCGGTTAATGGCGACCGGCCAGCTCAGCCACCAGAAATTTTCACAGGTACTCAGGTCCATGGGGTTACTGCGATCGCCGATGCGGAGAGTTTTTTCTCTTCCCTCAGGCGGCTCGGCATGGAAGTTATCGAACATGCTTACGGGGATCATCAGTCGTTACCTCGCGAAGCGCTGGATTTTGGTGATCAGTTGCCGGTAGTAATTACCGAAAAAGATGCGGTTAAATGTCGTCACCACGTCAATGATAATTGCTGGGCGTTACGGTTTTCGGTGGTTATCGCCGATAAGCTGGACCAGAAGTTAGTTAATATTTTGGAGAGTCGAAAAAATGGTTGATACGACCCTGTTGGAAATACTTGCCTGTCCATTGTGTAAGGGCCCGCTGCACTACGATAAGCCGGCCCAGGAGCTGATCTGTAAAGTGGACAGGCTGGCCTACCCGATTAGAGAAGACATTCCGGTGATGCTCGAAGATGAGGCGCGTTCATTGGCGGCGGATGAAGAGGTACGCAGTTAATTGAACCTTTATCGTTTAGAGGTACAAGACAGGTGACTGAATTTACTGTGGTCATTCCTGTTCGCTACGGATCAACCCGGTTACCTGGTAAACCGCTTAAACTGATTGCTGGCAAGCCGATGTTTCAATGGGTTTGGCAGCAGTCGATCGCGAGCAAGGCTGGTCGAGTGGTTATTGCTACCGACGATGTTCGTATTGAACAGGCGGCTGCTAAATTCGACGCCGAAGTGGTGATGACCCGCAGTGACCATCTGTCGGGTACGGATCGGCTCGCAGAAGTCGCTAGAACGTTGAACTTTGCTGACGATGAAGTGATTGTTAATGTGCAGGGCGATGAGCCGTTAATACCGCCGGCGCTGATAAGCCAGGTTGCCCAGTTGTTGGCAGATAATCCGACAGCCCAAATGGCGACACTCTCCGAGCCTGTTACAGACCCTGTTCAGTTGTCTGACCCGAATCTTGTGCAGGTGGTGACTGATCGCCTCGGTAAGGCGCTTTACTTTAGTCGCGCTAACATTCCATCGCCTCGCAGTGGCCCGGTTGAATCTGAACAACTTATTAAGAGTTCGCTCTGGCAGCGCCACATCGGTATTTATGCTTACCGAGCGCAGTTTTTGCAGGAATTTGTCTCCTGGCCTCCGGCTGAGCTTGAACAGATAGAGGCATTAGAACAGCTTAGGGCGCTTTGGAACGGCGCCACTGTGATGGTCGCTCAGGCCTGTGAACCTTCACCAATTGGTGTGGATACGCAGGCAGACCTGGATCAGGTGCGAGCGCTGGCCGAATAGCAGAGATTTGTTTCGAACTTGTTTTATCGTCAGCGCGAGTGGTGTTTTAATCGGCCTTGAATGGGGTCGAGGGTTCTATTAGTCTCTACAGAAAATATTTTACTTAATATGGAATTTCACGCCAGGTTCAGGAGAGGGAGCTGATGGTCGCACCAGTAAGTAAGCATGATATGAAGATGGCAACGCCAATGCCAGAGATGGGCACAGGGCCAATTTCAGTAGAGCCCTATGTGTCTGCAGAGTTTTTTGAAGGTGAGCGCGAGCAAATATTTAAGCGTGCCTGGATAGAAGTCTGTCGGGATGATCATATCCCCAATCCGGGTGATTACATCATCTGTCCGATGGAAATCTGGAATAGCGAGCTGATTGTGACTCGCGGTAAAGATGGTCAGGTTAGAGCCTTCCATAATATTTGTCGTCATCGGGCGATGAAACTGGTTCGGCGTGACATCTCGGAATCTGAAAACTTTCAGTGCGGAAATAGCCATGTGCTGGTCTGTCCATTTCATGGCTGGACTTACAATCTGGATGGCAGCTTGAGACCCTTGATGGGAGAAGAGTATTTTCCTGATATTGACCGAGCTGAACTGGGCCTGCTTGAGGTTACTCTGGACAGCTGGAATGGCTTTCAGTTTGTCCATTTTCAGGCCGAGCCCACTCAGAGCCTGCGAGAGTTTTTAGGCAAACTGGCGGATGATATGGAAGATTATCCGTTTGAAAATTTTTCTCATATTGCCCGCTATAGTGCCCGCGTAAAAAGTAACTGGAAAGCGTCGATGGATGCTTTTCATGAGGCTTATCATGCGGCTACTTTGCATGGCGTATCGGTGCCTGATGCGGCCCGTAATACAGAAACCATTGTGCCGACTTCGGCCCGGGTCTATGGGCCTCACCATTCAGTCTCCATGTGGAGTCCAACGGACTATCAGCCGACACCGGCGGCAATATCCGCCTGGAAATATGGCCAGTCTTTTTC